>RPOS01000227.1 GCA_003820635.1 Verrucomicrobiaceae bacterium
CCTGATCGATGCCTGTCCGGATACCCGCTTCATCCTCGACCACTGCGGCGTGCCGGACATCGCCTCCGGCGACCTTAGCTTCTGGCGGGAACAGCTCCGCGAAATTTCCCGCCGCCCGAATCTAGCCTGCAAGATCTCCGGCATCATTGCCTACGCCGGCGGCGAAATCACAGCAGACACCCTGCGCCCGGTCGTCGAACACGCGATCGATTGCTTCGGTTGGGACCGCCTTGTCTGGGGCAGCGACTGGCCGGTCTGCAATCTCACTCGCGATCTCGCTACATGGACGCGCCTTCTCGACGAAATTCTATCCGGCAGCTCCGCAGACGAACTCGCCCGCCTTCATCACCGCAACGCGCGCGAGATCTATCAACTCAAGCCACTTGCCTGAATCCACTCCACGAAATCTGATCCGCATGTCTCAATCCCAAGCCACCATCAACGGCATATTCGTCCCGAACATCGTTCCCTACGACGCCAGGGGCCGCATCGATGAAGACGAGCTTCGCCACATCATCCGCTGGCTCGCTGACAAGGGCGTCACCGGATTCTATCCGAACGGCAGCATGGGCGAGTTCATCCGCCTCAGCTACGAGGAGCGCCGCACCGTCGTGCGCATCGTCAGCGAGGAAGCAAACGGTCGCCCCATCCTCGCCGGTGCTGCCGAGGCGAACATCGAACTCGTTCTGGAAATGTGCAACTACTGCGCCGATCTCGGCTGCCGCGCGGTCTCCATCACCGGTCCTTACTACTACAAACTCACGCAGGAAAGCATCGAGGCCTACTTCCGCGAGCTCGCCGCCAGGTCGCCCATCGACATCGTGGTCTATAACATCCCGGTCTTCGCCAATGAAATCTCGCTGCCCGTGCTGGAGCGTCTTGCCATGGATTGTCCGCGCATCGTCGGCACCAAGGACACATCCAAGGACATGGGCCGCTTCCAGCAGACGCTGCATACCATCAAGCGCCAGCGCCCGGATTTCTCCGTGCTCATCGGTTGGGAGGAACTGCTCTGCACCGGCCTATTCATGGGTGCGGATGGCGGCACGCTTTCCAGCGCAGGTGTCGTGCCCGAAGTCGTGATGAGTCTCTATCACGCCGCCCGTGCCGGAAATTGGGAGAAGGCGAAACAAATCCAGTTCGAACTGCTCGACCTTTTCTCGCTGATGGTCAACGCGCCGAATTTCCCCGAAGGTTTCCGCACCGGCTACGAACTCCGCGGTTTCAAGGCCGGGAGCGCGCGTTTTCCGCTCTCACCCGCCGAACAAGGACTCATCGCTGAAATGCGCTCCAAGCTGGCCTGCGTTCTTGCAGGATGCGGCTTCGACGAAGCCGCTGGCGAGTGCGGCATCGGAACATCAAAGTCATCGAACCTCGATGTCAACGCCATCGTCCAGGAAGTCATTAATCGGGTGCAGGCAGCCCAAGCCCGCTAACTCATCATGCAAGCCCTCGGCTTTATCGAAGCTCCGTTTCTCAGCATCTCCGCCATGCTGGCGCAGGAAGCTGCCACTGCTGCGGATGTCCACATCCTTGGCTTCGAAAGCACCGGAAATGAATACCTGATCGTTCGCCTGACGGGTGATGTGTCTCAAGTCCACGCGGCACTCGATGCGGTGGAGAAACTCGCCCCGCAACTCGGTGCCTCCATCATCACCGGCACCATCCCCCGCCCCGCCGAGGGGTTCGACCCGATGATCCATTTCCCCAACGCGAACAACCCGCTCTACGGCGGCCGCGACCAACTCCTGCCCGCCGACTATCCAACCAATCCCAACTCATCCAATCACATGAAACCACAAGCCATCGGAATTTTAGAAACCCAGGGACTCACCGCCATCCTCGAAGCCACCGATGCCATGCTCAAAGCCGCCGATGTGAAGCTTGTGGGCAAGGAAAAGATCGGCGCCGCCTACGTGACAGTGGTCGTGAGCGGTGATGTCGCCGCCGTTTCCGCCGCCATCGAAGCGGGCAAACAGGCTGTCGGCCCGCTCGGCAAGGTCATCGCCGGCCACGTCATCGCACGTCCACATGACGATTTGCTCGCATTGCTGCCGAAGTGAATCGCAACTCCTCGCACGCATGGCGGAGCTGTTCAGTCGGTTTCCGCGGCGTCCGGCGGATCCCCCATTTGGAGGATATGATTTTTGTTGCAAATAAGATCAGCGGGGCTTGGATGCGCCATGCCCAAACGCCCGACCCAGCGAGCCATCGAGGGCGAAAAAAAGTTGTTCGCCCTGCTCGCCGGCAGGACTGACGGTTCGAGCGCGCCACTCCCCACCGTCCGCCATCTCGGAGAGCAGCTCGATCTATCCTACTCCACGGTCTCGCGCTTGCTCCAGCGCTTCGTTGCGGAAGGTCACGCCTGGCAACATCCCAACGGCCGGTTTTATCCGGCTCAAGCAGGGCCAAAGGCAGCGGAAGGACTTCCCATCGTGGTTCTCGGGCGCCAGATTCAGAACTGGAGCCGGCTCTATCAGGAAATTGTGGAGGGCGTTTCGGAACAGTGTTGCGC
>RPOS01000228.1 GCA_003820635.1 Verrucomicrobiaceae bacterium
AACAGAAAACCGCTGTCCTGGATGCCGCTCTGACTACCTTTCGGGGCCTGGTTTACCCAAATGTCCGAACTCTTGTCTGAACCTCAGTTCATTTGAGAACCGGACATAAATGGGTTTTACACCTATATCTGGCGGTAACAGACCCTGGCTGTCTAACAGGTGTACTGTTTCGTTGTTTCTGATACTGGGGTGTCAAGGAATAGGTTTCGGGGCAGACTAACCGGAAGAAGGGCCATGTACTGATCAGCCAGATTTTGCATCGTTTTCGCCGGGTTGCGATGGAGACGCGCCAGGAATTGGTGCGAAGTTTCTGCCTGAGCCTGATATTTGCGATGACGTTGATAATCTTCAACAGGCACCCCACGCAGCTGTTCCAGAAGCTGATCTTCACTTTCGGCCAGGAAAAGGATCTGGTAGTGACCAAAATCGCGTAAGGGCAGGGTAGATTTGCGCCCGCTGATTCGGCGCTGATGACAGCGCAAGCGTCCGAACAGGCTTTCCACTTGGAGGTTGTCCTGGGGCAAGCCCGGTATATCGAAGCAGTGAAGCAGGTCATCGCCAAACAGATCCCAACGTTTTCGTAACCCACTGTAAAGTGACAGGGGAATGACCTGACCTTGGGCATCCGAGGCGAAATTGCGAAGCAATTCTGCCATTTCGAGTTTGACCTGGTTCCTGGTCGGTGCTGGTATATCTGCATACGAGCTGGGCGGATAGCGCAAGCAGGCGGCAATGCGCAGAAACCAGGTGTGGGTTTTGTTTATGGTTTCAGCCAACTGGCGGTTCTTCTCTAAGGTTCGATCGACCTGTCTGATCAGGCGACTGAAGAAAGCGTTTTCGGCCACTGGCATGCTGTGCAAGGCTTGGGCTATACTTTCCAGTTGGTGATAGCCCTTCAGCCCGCCCCAGTAGAAAGGTTTTCGGCTGGTCCGATTGACGGCATCCCGGATAGCCGTGCGAAATTGGCCTTCGATCTCCAGCAACTCTTTTTCCTGCTCTGGTTGCGCAAGGCCATTTGGACTCAAAAAAAAGCGCTGTCATCGGGAAAGTCACTGCTTTTAGGCAACCCTCCCAAGTCGGCGCGCATCTGCTGGCGTAATTCGGTGTCATATCCCAGCACTTCGTCGGCCAGGTTGCCCAAGAAATGCTCCTGACAACGCTGCCGAGGCGCAGTCGGCCAAACAGCCCGTAAAGCCGCGATGATCCGTTCTTCTCCGTCGGTTACACTCCCCAATACCGGGTACTTCTGATATGTCAGCAGCCAATTCGTCAACTCCTGCTCGTTGGGTGGTTCCAGTTGAATGGCTGACACAACCGTCCCGCTCAAGATTTCATACAGCACGTACAGCAAGCTGCCATGCCCCTCCGGTTGCAAGGCATCCACTCCTATGATCAGGCCACCATGTTTCGCAACAATTGCATCCAACTCCTTCTGTACCTCTTCGCTGCTTGCTCCCAACAACGCCAAATATTGGCGATATAACTTGCCAACATTCCGCTCATTGATCTCAATGCCTTTTTCATTCAATTCCCGCTGGATTTCCACCAGCTGCCGCTGATCGTGTTCATGTCGCCAGCCTATATATGCATGCACATCCAATCCATAGCTGCTATCAGGCAGGCTTAATGCCCATACTTGGCTGGCGTAGTAGCGTGTTCCACAATGTGAACACTCCGCATTCGTGCATATTTTGGCTCTCCCTGCCACAAATAGCGGCCCATTCAGGGTTTGGATCGTTTTGCGGACATGCCAATTGGGGCGTAACTTCAGCTCAGCCCCACAATGGATGCAGGTATTCATTGCGCTGACAAATATCAGCCGTTTCGCTTCGGGGTACCTTCGCACTGGGCGGTGGCGCGGGCGTTTTTCCATTCGACTGCCTCCGGGTGGTTTTCTTTACCACAATATTACCACATAATACCATACACCGCTTAGACATCAAGGGGGTAAAACCCATTTATGTCCGGTTCTCAAATGAAAACAAAACGAATAATCAAATTCGATACTACTGGCTCGTGGGTGTTTGACTTGTTCATTAAGGACTTGACCACAGGCAAGATGATGGCAGGCCCCATCCCGCAGACCGCCTGGAGTGTAGCCTGGGCGTCGGACAGCCGCACGTTGTTCTATACATTATTCAATCCTTCCCACCGTGCTTATCAGCTCAAGCGCCACCATGTCGGCAGTGATCCAGCACAGGACGCCCTGGTCTATCACGAGACAGATGAATCCTATGCTGTCGATGTTTCAAGGACCCGGAGCGGTGAATTTATCCT
>RPOS01000229.1 GCA_003820635.1 Verrucomicrobiaceae bacterium
CTGCACCACTTTTTTGGAAGCCCGCTTTTTTCGCTCGTATTCATTTCGCTTCTCTCGTTTGTACTGGACAGATTTTTCAATCCTGCGTTCATCAAGCGTCTGCGGTATGGTGTTTACATACTCCGCCCAATTCATGCCATTACCCTCAAGAGAAACATTGTGAAGTCGCTAGGCTCAAACTCATCCCACCATACGTCGCCTTCGTGCGTACCAAAAAAACTTTCATTGCCTGGGCTGCGTTGCCAGCCACGTTCGTCGTAATAAATCAGCGTCGGACTTGCTGCAAACTCGCCCCATTCAACAACGTACCAGCCAGGCTTAATGGGTTCCTCTTTCGTTGCGCTGACCTTCATTTTCCGCTCCCTGTTTTTGCCGCCATTCTTTCAAAGCAATGTATGCGGCGCGGTACAACGATCCAGACTGCCGGTTCCAAAAGTCATTTGATATATCGACCAACATTGCCAACGCGTTTAGCTCTTCTTGTTCTGACTTGAACGCGCCGTTGTAGCTGTCTTGGATGTTCGCCAGCGCGATGTTTGCTGCGCGGCAAACTGCCATGACTCCTTCATCATCTTTCGCGCTTGCACCCAACAGCAGCAAGTCTCTGGTGTCCAACATGACGTCAAAATGCGTAGGTGTAGCCCACCCCTCAACAAACGCATTTAAAGCCGTCAGAAGCGTTATCTGCGAGTCAGGCACTATCTGACTCAGTACGAGACACGGAATCTCTATCGGACGCGGTTTGCGTTTGCGAGAAGCCATTTGTCCCCCAGAGTCAGCATTGAACGCAGCCACGCCTTACGGACGTGAATTACAGCTTGTCGTGTTGTGTAGTCTTTAAACGGGAACAACTTTACAGCCCTGCGTGCTAACTTCATGGTGCTTTCGCCTCCTTAAGTAGTTCGATGCGTTCCCTGCTCGCGCGAAGCGCGCAGTACCGTTGATGCAACCGCTCCAAGAACGTAACGCGGCAAAGGTTCTCGCGCTCAAAAGTCAGCAGTTCCAAAACTTCTTCTTCTGTTTTGGACGCCAGTACATCATTAAGAACTCGCCAGGTTATGTTCAATTTTTTGCTCCAGTTTTTCAATCTTCTCTTCAAGTTTGCGCAGGCTTCGCGCAGCGGCGTTAGATGCCCGCCGCCGCATGGGAAGTTCCGCCTTTGCTGCTTTCAACAGCGTTCTCCAATGATCCAGTCTTTTCACTTCAGTGCCTCCAGTGCAATATCCGATATGGTCCGTTTGTTATGTAGTCCGGCCCATATCTTTTCATCGACGGTCTTGTTGGTTAGCATGACGTAACACCACACATCATGCCGTTGGCCGCTTCGATGTAGTCTCCCTACCGTTTGTTCGTACAGTTCCAGCGACCAAGGCAACGAAAGAAATACCATGTTGCAGCCGCCATGCTGGAGATTAAGACCATGACCGGCAGACTTTGGATGGACAAGCAGTAGCTCAACACGTCCAGCATTCCAGCGTTCGATTGCGTTGGGATCTTCGAGGGTGACTGCATGTGGGTATCTCCGTTTCAGTTCTGCCAACTCTTCTTGGTACGTGTAGGCGATGATGGTATTCGCCCGTTGGTTTTCTTCTAACAAATCGTCCAGCGCATCAAACTTGTGCGCGCTGAATCGCACCGGGATCTGCGTTACAATGAACTTGCCCGGCTTATCGGGATGGGGTTTCTTTGTCGTCTCATAGACAAACCCCGACGCCATCTGCTGTAATTTGCCCGCAGCGACCCCCGCGTTTACCGCCGTAATACCTTCAAACACGAAGTCTTTCTTCATCTTGTTGTACGGCGTCATTTCCATGTCGCAACGCACTTCAACGGCATGCAACGGCGGCAGCGTGTCCTTGTATTCGCCCGGCTCCAGCAGGTACGTCGCCGGCTTGATCTTCTGCATGACCCGATCAAGCGAGCCAGGACGCGGCGCCCACTCGCCGTAGTCGGCATTAATCAGCACAAAGTACGTCTGCATGAACGCGCCCTTGCTGCGCCCAAGCAGGTTCTGGTCAATGATCTTGCACTGGCCGAACACGTCCTCAAGCCCGTTACTGGTAAAGCTGCCAGTCAAACCCCAACGCACACGCATGGGTTCAATGACTTTCAGCAGCGCCTTGTAACGTGCGCCTGACGGATTCTTGAGGCGCGTCAGTTCATCAAACACAACGCCGTCAAAGTCCAGCTTTTGATTCGCCAGCCATAACAAATTGTCATAGTTGGTGACGACCACACTTGCGCCGCTGTTCAGCGCAGTCAGCCGCTGTTCAGGCGTGCCGACCGCCACGGCCATAGTGATGTATGGCGACCAGATAAGACGCTCTACAGGCCATACGTCGGTGCAGACACGCTTAGGTGCCAACACCAAGAATCGTTTGACTACGCCGTCGCTAATCGCGTCTTGCATGGCTGTCAGCGTGGTTGCTGTCTTACCCGCACCGACTGGCGCGAGAATCATTGCGCGGTCGTGCTCGTAAATAAAATCAGCCGCTTCGTTTTGATACGACCTAAGTGTTGGCCCACTCATCAATCTGTTCCTTAGTCCAGAGGCACGCATAGTTTTGACCTAAGCTGCGCATGTCTCGTGCGTACAATTTTTGGAGTTCTGACAAGCGCCCGCCTTTGGTTTTAAGTTCAACAAACCAAGTTTGGCCGTTCGGCAGACACGCAATCCGGTCAGCGACGCCGCGATGGGATGGGCTTTTAAACTTGTATGTCAGCCCGCCTTGCATCTCGACTACCCAGACAAAGTAACTTTCTATCTCGTGTTCTTTCATGGACTCACTCTAGCATGAAAAATTAGGTTGTCAAAAACTTTTTTTCAATTATTATTCAGCCTGAAACGGAGGAAACACAAATGCAACACAGTAAAGTAGTCGGCGGTAGCACCGCCAAGCGAGTGATGGCGTGCCCCGGTAGCGTGGCGTTGGTCAATAAGATGCCGCCGCAACTGTCTAGCAAGTACGCAGATGAAGGCACGCTGTTGCACAACGTAATCGCCGACATATTGGACAAATCGCTGCCGGTGGATTCGTTCCTAGGCATGAAGTATCAAGACATTGAACTTACCCAGGAACTGATAGATGACAAGTTACTACCGGCGCTCGCGGCTCTCGACGAAATCGACCCGACGAAACAAATGGAATTCGCTGTCGAAACCCGAGTGGGTTTTGGTGATTTTTTACCTGACGTTTTTGGCTCTACTGACCTATTGGGTCGCATTGGAACTAAGGCTCTGGTAATTGACTGGAAGTTTGGCGACGGCGTGCTGGTGACAGCGGAAGAGAATCCACAACTGCTGTTCTACGCTGCCGCTGCGATGCGCACCCCTGAAGTGCAGTGGGTGTTTAAGGGTGCAACAGAAATCGAGTGCGTGATTGTCCAGCCGACCAAAGGCGTTAGCCGCTGGGTGACTACGCCGGAGCGCATCAAGGCGTTCGAACATGAGCTGGCGATGGCGGTACGCGAAGCACAGAAACCTGACGCCAACCTGAGCGCGGGCGACCACTGCCGCTGGTGTGCCGCAAAACCCATTTGCCCCAAAATGACGGGCGCAGTTGATCGCGCGCTTAAGACGTCGCTGCAAGACCTGGACGCAGCGCAGATCAGCGCCTATCTTAAAAATGCCGATGTACTAGAGGGGTGGATTACAGATCTCCGCGCGCTGGCGTTTCAGATGCTGGAGAAGGGGATCAAACTGCCTGAGCATAAGCTGGTTGCCAAGCGTGCCGTCCGGCGTTGGACGGATGAAGATGCTGCGCGCGCTGCACTGTCGGAACACCTGTTGGAAGAGTACATTTATGACCGCGTTCTGATCTCACCCGCCAAGGCAGAAAAGATGTTAAAAAATCTTGGACAACCGTTGCCGGATTGTGTAGCATCAACTTCGTCGGGTAGCACTCTCGCTCATGTGAGTGATGCCCGGCCTGAAGTGTTGCAAATCGGACAGCAATTGACTGCTGCCCTCTCTAAACTGATCTAAAGGAAAAACTATGTCTAATCTTGTCGCTTTCGCTGGTGCAAACCTTCCCGCAGTTGCTTCGCTTTCAACCGCTTTGCGTTCTATCGCGTCCGATGTTGGCCCGACTGGTTCCGTCATTATCAAGATGGACAAGACCGGCCACTGGGTGTTCGGCGCGGATCAAACCGAAGTAGAAGATGACAGCCTGTGGGCAGTGAATCCGTTCTCCTTCGTGCATGGTTTCATTGCATGGGGCGACGGGGAAGTGCTGGGCGAAAAGATGGTGCCCGTTGCTGAACCGCTGCCGGAAGTCGGCCCTGCGCCTGCTGCCGCTAAACGCGGTTGGGAGACGCAAGTCGGTATGTCGCTTAAGTGCATCAAGGGCGAAGATGTTGGGATGGAAGCGCGCTATAACGTGACCTCGGTCGGCGGTAAGCGTGCAGTGCAAGAACTGGCTGTGGCGATTGCCACTCAGGTTGATGCCGACCAGACCAAGCCTGTGCCTGTCGTGCGTCTGAAGAAGGAGCATTATCAGCACAAGTCGTATGGCCGTATCTATACTCCGATCTTCGATATTGTCGAATTCGTGAGCATGGAAGCAGAACCGGAAGCGCCCGCTGAAGGGGATGCTGAAGCAGTGCAAGAATCAACGCCGGGTCGTCGCCGTCGTAGCGTGTAAGTAGTACCTGCGAACCGGGGCGCAGGCTGATTTTCCCCGGACCAACAGATAAGCAAATCGGGAATTCCTAACTTTCATGGGGATGGAAACTCGGTGTTCTCGGTTTGCTTTTCTGTTGGTGCAATATCAACAGCCTGTGCTGGCGTAGCTCAGTTGGTAGAGCAACCGCCTTGTAAGCGGTAGGTCGTCAGTTCGAATCCGACCGTCAGCACCACACTAAACTAATCTAAAGGAAACGAAGATGGACTTCTGGGCATTCGCAACATTCTGCACTTTCGTGGGTTGGCTCGCTGGTGGTGGTACAGGCGCGGCTATTGGCTGCGTGTTGGCATTCCTTATTGGATGCATAAGCGAATGATCCTTTATGTCGACTTCGAAACCCGTAGCCGCTGCGACTTGCGCGCTAAGGGCGTCTACAACTACGCGCAGGACGCCAGCACCGACGTGCTGTGTATGTCCTACGCGTTTGACGATGAGGACGTGCAGACATGGACGCCAGATCAACCTTTTCCTGGACGTATCTTGGCGCATGAGGGCCAGATACGCGCGCACAACGCCGCTTTCGAGCGGCTTATCTTTTGGTACGTCCTTCAGATCAACTTTCACCCGGAGCAGTTCTATTGCACCGCTGCACAGGCACGCGCTAATTGCTTGCCCGGCTCGCTTGAGGACGTGGGACGCGCGCTGTCCAGCGTGATGCGTAAGGATCACCGAGGCAGCCAACTGATTCGGCTGCTATCCGTACCCCAGGCCGACGGATCGTTCCGCCAGGACGCTAAATTGATGGCCGAAATGATCGCCTATTGCGAGCAGGACGTGCTCGCCATGCGTGCCGTCTCCAAAGGTATGCGTGACCTGAGCGCCGACGAACTTAGTGACTACCAGACCAACGAGCGCATCAACGACCGGGGCGTGTTGGTAGACGTTCCGCTGTGCTTGGCCGCTGTGCGGTATTCCGAAGCCGAAGTGGAAGAGATCCAGGCGAAGGTAGTCGAAGCGACAGACGGCGAGATCCGCAGTGTGCGCTCACCTAAGATGCGTGAATGGGTACTAGCGCGGGTAGGCGAGCAGGCGAAGAAGCTCATGTGGACGGGCGAGAAGTATTCAATCGACAAGACCGTCCGGGCGAATTTGCTGACGATTGATAACGTCGAGGAGGTGCCGCCGCATGTCCAAGAAGTCATTCAGTGTGCAGATGATCTGTGGGCGTCGTCGGTTGCTAAGTTCAGCCGCCTTGCTGCGCTGGCAGATGATGAAGATCACCGAGTCCGGGGAGCCTTCGTTTTTGCTGGCGGATCAGCGACTGGCCGAGCTAGTAGCTACGGCGCGCAGGTGCATAACTTCACCCGAAAATGCGCCGCAGAACCTGACGCCGTTCGAGCAAGAATGGTTTCAGGCGGTTCAGTGGTGCCTGAGTTTGGAAAACGGGTTACAGACGTCTTAAAGGCCATGCTGCGCCCGGCGATCATTCCCGCTAAGGGGAAGGTGTTGGTCGTGGCGGATTGGGCGGGTATCGAGGCGCGGGTGAATCCGTGGGCGTCCAACTGTCGCGCAGGTACTGCCAAGCTGGAACTGTTCGAGCGTGGCGAGGACGTTTATAAGGTGAATGCTTCCGCGACGTTCCACGTGCCATATGAGCAGATCGACAAAGAGCAGCGCCAGATCGGGAAGGTGCAGGAACTCGCCTGTGGATTCGCTGGCGGCGTGGGCGCATTCGCTGCGATGGGCCGCGTCTATGGCGTGCATCTGCCCGAGTCGGACGCTCGGCGCATGGTCGATGGTTGGCGACGGGCGAATCCGTGGGCTGTACCGTACTGGCAAGATCTGGAAGAAGCCTATACGCGAGCGATGCGAAACAAGGGCCACGAGTTCCACGCAGGGCGTGTCGTTTATTTGTTTGACGGACTGCACCTTTGGTATGCACTGCCCTCTGGCCGTGTGTTGTGCTATCCCTTTGCGCGGAATGAAGCCGAAGGCGTGACCTATGCAAAAGCCGCATGGAAGCCTACGGCAGACGCAAAAGAATGGCCGCGTGCGCGTTTGTGGAAGGGACTGGCGTGCGAGAATATCACGCAGGCAATTGCGAATGATCTGCTGCGCTATTCGCTCCGACAGGTCGACGCGGTGTTGCATGTGCATGACGAAATTGTTTTAGAAGTAGATGCAACGGCGGCTGATTCCGCGATGGAACGGCTCGCCGAGATTATGAAAACGCCGCCTGTATGGGCGAAAGAGTTGCCTTTGGATGTAGAAGTACATTCAATGACGCGCTACGGGAAAGGTTGAACATGGAAATTTGGACTTCAATTCCCGGCTATGAGGGTTTTTACGAAGTAAGTAATTTTGGAAATGTTCGGTCGCTTACGCGGTCTGTGCCTTATGGCCGTCACCAAGGCATGACGTATAAGGGCAAAGACATTAAACAGTTTGTTTCCAATACTTATTTAAGCGTCAAACTTTCGCGTGCCGGTGTCACAAAAACAACTTACACGCATGAATTAGTGTTGTTAGCGTTTGAAGGATATCGTCCGTCGATGGATGAGCGTTGTGAAATTCGACATTTGGATGGCAACAAATTCAACAACGCTCTAAGTAATCTTAAATACGGAACGATTAGCGAAAATGCCGCAGACAGAAAGTTACACAATAAGGGGTTGATTGCAGTTAAATAAAAATCCCCCTAGTAGTGAGCTAGGGGGACGAATTTCCTTGGGAGGAAATGAAATGCAATTTCTTGATTTTATCACGTCTCTGGCGGGTGAAGGTGAAACCGCTTTGATTGTCAAGCAGAAGCCAAATAAAAACGGTGAAAAACACGCCGATGGCGCAGTGAAATGCAGTTGGCCCGCTTACTTGCCTTCCGCATGGAAGCCGGGACACGCTTGGTACGGCAACACCGGGGCGTTTGTCGTGTCTCGTTTTAAGGATGGCAAACCGTCTGCGTCTGCGGCTAACGCTGATTTCGTGATCGTTATGGTGCTGGATGATGTAGGCACGAAATCCGAAGTACCGCCGCTAGAACCGACTTGGAAGATGGAAACTTCACCGGGTAACTTCCAGTGGGGTTACGTGTTCAGCGAACAACCAACAGCGGGCGAGTTCAGCGCCGCGATCAAGGCAATTGCTGATGCCGGATACACCGACAAGGGCGCAATCAATCCTGTGCGCAACTTCCGCCTGCCCGGGTCAATCAATCTCAAGCCGGGGCGGGAAGGGTTTGAGTCCAAACTAGTAGAGTTTGCGCCCGAGCGTGAATACACCCTTGAGCAGATCTGCGAAGCCCTTCAGGTGGTGCCCGCCGAGGCTGACACCGCCCGCGTGCGCCGTGTGGCGCTTGAGGATGATGGCAAAGACGTGGTGCTGGCGTGGGTACGTGCGCAGGGGCAGTTGATTTCCGAACGTAACCCTGAAGGTTGGTCGGGCGTGGTCTGTCCGAATGCCGCCGAACATACAGACGGCAACCCCGAAGGCCGTTACCATGCGGTTAATCGCGCTTACGTGTGCCTGCACGCGCATTGCTGCGATTGGGACAGTACTCGGTATCTCGCGTGGGTGGCCGCCGAAGGTGGCCCTACTTGCGCGCCGGGCTTGCGCGAGGAGCTGCTTGCCCAGGTGATGGGCGACATGCGCGCCAAGATCGCCCCGACCGAAGCATATCCAGACGCCGCCGCCGCAGTGGTGGCCGAAGTGGATCGCAAAGAACTGGGGCGGATCGATAAGGCGGGCTGGTATGACCGTTTCGCGTACGTGATGACCGAGGATGCCTACTTTGACCTGATCGAGCGCCGAGTGTTAACGCGTCGTGCCTTTGACGCCCTTTATCGTCACGTGTCCTGTAAGAGCATTCACACAGGCGGCAAAATCGAGGCCAGTGGCTGTTACGACCAGAACCGCCAGGCGATGGGTGCGCGGGTGTTGGATGGTCTGACCTACGCCGCCGGCGAGTCGATCCTGGTGGCACGTGAGGGTCGGGTGTATGGTAACCGTTGGCAAGATGCCCGCCCCGGTACGGCTGTTGCCGACGTCTCCCCGTGGCTCGCGCACCTGCACCGCATGGTCCCCGAGGATTATGAGCGCGAACACCTGCTCAACGTGCTGGCGCATAAGGTGCAACACGCCAACATCAAGATCAACCACGCAGTGCTGTTCGGCGGCAATCCCGGTTCGGGGAAGGATACGCTTTTCGCGCCGTTCTTTCGTGCCATTGGCGGTTCCGCCCTGCACAATTGTTCGCTGGTACGCACCGAGGAAATCGCCTCCCAATGGGGTTATGCGCTCGAATGCGAAGTAATGCAGATATCGGAGTTGCGCCAAGCGGAAGCGAAAGACAGACGCGCGTTGGAAAACCAGCTTAAGCCTATCATCGCTGCCCCGCCCGAGTATCTAACTATCCAGCGCAAAGGCTTGCCCCCATACGACGCGGTTAATCGCGTGTTCGTGGTCGCGTTTTCTAATGAGCGTGCTGCCATCACGATACCTAGTGACGATCGCCGGTGGTTTTGTTTGTGGTCGGACGCGGGGCGTCTTGCTGAGCGTGAGGCTAGTGCGCTGTGGTCGTGGTATCAGTCAGGTGGGTTTGAGGCCGTGGCGGGCTTCCTGGCCGCCCGTGACGTGAGTAAGTGGAACCCTGCCGCGCCCCCACCTATGACCGAGGCGAAAGCGATCATGGTGCAGACTGGCAGATCGGGTGTTGAGTCGCATTTGGTGGAATTGATGGAACGGCGCTTAGGTGAGTTTGCGAAGGGCGTGGTGGGTGCGCCGTGGCACGCGCTGGCGGATAGGTTATCAGGTAGCGTTGCCAGCGGGGTGAGGGTGCATCAAGCAGCTATATTCGCAGCTTTAAAAGATGCGGGTTGGGTCGATATGGGGCGCCTTACATCAACCGAATTCAAGACGAAGAAACACGTTTTCGCTGCGCCTGAGATGCTTGCTTTGCATAGCAAGTCAGACTTGCGGCGCATGGTGGAGGACGCGCCTCCGGGTGTAGTGGGCGGGGCGCTTAGGCAGGTGAAGTAGAGCAATAACAAACGGCCCCAATTAGGGGCCGTTTTTCATATGTCGAGAAGATAAACGATAAGCGCAGCCACTATGACGGCGAGTAGCACTGTAACGCCTCCCATTCAATGTCGTCGATCATTGATTGCGTGAGCAGCGGCAAGATGTCCGTATCCTGAACCTTAGCCTCTAGCAGTTCCATAGTGGCCGGGTAGTCCGGCTCTAAGGGTAACCCACCCATACCGCGCTCGCGTGCGCCTGTAACGGCTGGTGAGTACTCCAGCAGGCAATCCAACAGGATTCCGTCATATTCGTAGGTGTGGCGAATCACTTTGCGCCTCCTGTAGCCTTAGCGATTGCAGCGCGGGCTTGCCGTACCACCACAAGCGCCTCGGGGTAGCAAGTAACGCCCGCATCTTTCATCGCCTGAGCATACGCGTCGGTCATTTTTACCAATTCCGCCAACAACTCGGGCGCGGCTTCAAGCAGGGCGGCGGCTTGTTTGCATTCTTCTTGCGTAAATGCGCCGCCGCCGATAAATGCGCCGTCATTCCGGGCCGCGTGTTTAAGGTTATCAATCATTTAAAAAACTCCCCTGTGTTAAGTAGATGATATGGCCCGATCGTGCCCACAACGTAAGCGGCGCCGGTAAGCGTGAGGTGGTGAGCGTGAGCGCGAGTTATTTGCATGACCAGTGCCCCATAGCTGTTAGGCGGTACTTGCCCCGCCAGTAAATAACGCGGCCGGCTCTCAGGTGCGCCGCGATGGTTGCGCGTGTGGCGTACCAGACTGCGCCTTCCTCAAGTGCGTGCAGCATATCTGCGCCCCCTAGATGAATTGAACGGCTAACCATGCCATGAGCACGGCCCATGCGAAGGCGAAGGCGTAATCGCGCCATGTGGTGCGTTGTTCGCGTTCAATTTTCATTTGTGTAAGCTCACGGATAGGATTTTGTATCCCTCGCGGGTGAGGTTATCAATCTCAACCTGCCCCCGCCATGCTTCGCATTCGGTAGAACCTGAAGCGTTATCCACTTCCCAGCGGATGCTGATAAGGTCAGAGGGTGAGCGAATGATCCCGCCAACGTGCAGCATGCCATTCACGGGGGCGATCTTGGTGACGTCGCTACCTTCAATCGGTACTTGTTTCATGGTCAACCCCTGCTCAGTGCGTTGTCGAAAACAAAAACGTATGAGTGATCGGGCAACTGCCCACCCAAAAGAGCGTCGTGATCCGACCAGCCTAACTTCGCCGCCAGCGCTTCCGCTGCCTTACGGTGGCAGGCCTGCCCGCTTAGTTCGTGCGGGTAATCGATAGTTAGCGAGCCAGCCGCACAAGTCGCCTTGATGCGCGAGCCTTTGGTGTTGGTGGGGCCAAAGTACTTCGTTTGAATTGCTTGCATGATTTAACGCTCCTGTGGTCTGGGGGGATAAGCGCGCGCCTTTCGGCGCGGGGTGTTGATTAGAAGTAGAGGAAAGCCATCACAACAACAGAAACACCGGCGAAGGCGACGGAAGCAACAACAGCTGAAATCGCGATCTGTTCAAGTTTGTTAGTCATTTTGTTTTTCTCGTTTCGTTAGTTGATGTAGCTAGTGTAAGACCTTTCCGTACATCATGCAAGGGATATTTGAACAAATTCTTCTCATAGTGCTCATTTGACACATCAAAAGAGGTGGCAAATATTGCACATGTGGGGGATGTGTCGTGATGAGTTGCGCATGAGTCGCGATTTTGGGGGTGACGGCACATGGCTAAGTATCTGAAATTTAACGGTTTCTGGCCCTTATGTGTCAAATGTGTTCTTTTAGTTAGTTAGTCAGAAAAATAATAGAAGTACTGTATATATATACAGTAGTAGTGTTATATAGCTGGACCGACGACGAAAAGTGACACATTTGACACATCGGGGCGTATTTGGCCGCGTAATCAATTAGTTACGATGTGCCGAACGGTGACACATGAGTGACGTATGCAATGACACATCGCCCGCGCACCCACCAACCCCCGCGCATTTAGCCCTCCCCATGTGCCTTATGTGTCTTTTGTTTGCATGGCACATATGACACATAGACCTTGCGCCCTAGCGCGACTGCAAACCGACCGCGCAAACGGCACATTGGCACATGTGCATTCTCAGTCATGCAAACAAATGGCACATCTTGCACATCAGCCGTTAGCCGCCAGCCGCCAGCGCACGCCGTCAGCTCGATGCAGTTTGCAGGCTGCGCAATTGTGCATTGTGCAAACAGGCCCCCGGGTAGGGCCGGCGCAGGTCGTGGTCAGTTATGGGAGGGGCCACAAAAATTTTGATGTTAGATTGAAAACCGTAAAACTTACTGTTACACAAAAATTTTGATGTTAAATTGACAACTGTACGGCTATCCTTTACAAAAATTTTGATAAAAGTTATATGGCAATCCCTTACAATCTTCACAAGACCCGCGAAAACTGCTATAGAAAACGTATGATGCTATCTATTCCAAATTCGACGCGACAACTGCGCGCAACCGAACAGCGATTGCAGGCGATCTATGACGCTGCCGCACTAGGACTCAAAGGCGACGCATTGGCCCTGGCTGCTGGCATGCTGCCTACTGAATACCGGCAGTTGTGCCAGATGGATCCGATTGCGGAAACAGCCGCGCTAAAGGGCAAAGCCGACGCTGAAGTGCGATTGGCTAAGGTGATGCACAACGCAGCAATGGAGGGCGACACTAAAGCGGCGCTGGCGATCCTTCAGAACCGCCACGATTGGACACCCAAGCAAGAGATCAACGTGGATGTGCATACGCGCATCTCGATCACGCAAGCGCTTCAAGCCGCGCATGAGCGCGTCATTGAAGGTGAGGTTGTACGGTAATGCAAAAGCCCCTGTATTCGTCTGACGAAGAAATGATGCTGATGACGCGGCTCTGGTCGCCGAAGGTCAAAGACGACCCGGAAGCGTTTGTGCTGTTCTGCTTTCCGTGGGGGCAGCCGAACACGCCTTTGGCTAAGTTCAGCGGCCCGCGCAAGTGGCAACGGGAGGTCTTAAGATCCATCGGCGATCACATCAAGGCGAACGACGGCAAGTTGCAGATGGACACCCTGCGGCAGGCGGTCTCTTCAGGGCGCGGTATCGGTAAGTCAGCGTTAGTCAGTTGGTTGATCCTGTGGATGATGACGACGCGCATCGGCGCGACGGTTATCGTCAGCGCCAACAGTGAGGCGCAGCTCCGCAGCGTCACTTGGGGGGAGCTGTCCAAGTGGGCGGCGATGGCGATCAACGCGCACTGGTGGGAGATCTCGGCGACCAAGCTGCTGCCCGCGCAATGGATCACCGAACTGGTCGAGCGCGATCTGAAGAAGGGCGCACGCTACTGGGCGGCGGAGGGCAAGCTGTGGTCGGAAGAGAACCCGGACAGCTACGCCGGGGTGCATAACCACGACGGCATGATGTTGATCTTCGACGAGGCTTCCGGCATACCGGACGCAATCTGGTCGGTGGGCGCGGGGTTCTTCACCGAGAACATTCTGGATCGGTACTGGTTCGCGTTTAGTAACCCGCGACGCAACACGGGGTACTTCTTTGAATGCTTCAACTCGAAACGTAACTTCTGGAAGACGCGCAATATTGATGCACGTACGGTAGAAGGTACGGACATACAAGTGTATGAGCAGATCATCGCGGAGTATGGCGAGGATTCCAGCCAAGCGCGGATTGAAGTGTATGGCGAGTTCCCCAGCGCGGGTGAGGATCAGTTTATCTCGCCGGTACTGGTTGATGAGGCGCAAGCGCGGCCACGGTATCAGGACACCAGCGCGCCGATTATCGTAGGGGTGGACCCGGCGCGCAGCGGCGCGGACTCAACGGTGATACTGGCGCGGCAGGGACGGGACATTATCTCGATCAAACGCTATCAGGGTGAGGACACCATGACGATTGTGGGTCGGGTAATCGAGGCGATTGAGGAATTCCGACCTGCGCTGACGGTGATCGACGAAGGTGGGCTGGGTTACGGCATTCTGGATCGTCTGACTGAGCAACGGTATAAGGTCAGAGGCGTCAATTTCGGCTGGAAGTCGTCCAAACCTATTATGTGGGGCAATCGGCGGGCGGAAATGTGGGGTGCGATGCGCGAATGGCTGAGAACTGCTAGTATTCCCACGGATCGGCAGTTAAAATCAGACCTTATTGGCCCCACCAAGAAGCCTGATTCCAAAGGGACTATCTTTTTGGAAGGCAAAAAGGAGATGAAAGCCCGAGGGCTGGCTTCTCCTGATGCGGCAGATGCGTTGGCGGTGACGTTTGCTTTCCCGGTGGCGCATAAAGAGTATGCGGATAAGAATACACCGCGTACTTATCAAGGTAACAGCGTTATCAATTCATGGATGGGCGCTTAATGGCGAAGCAAGACAAAGAACTGCTCTCAACTGCCCGATCCAGGCTCAATCTGGCGATTTCGGCGTATTCCGAAAGCCGCGAAGATGAACTGGACGATCTGCGGTTCTTCGCAGGCTCGCCGGATAACCACTGGCAGTGGCCTGCGGACGTTCTAGCGACCCGTGGTGCGGTTCAAGGGCAGACGATCAACGCACGCCCTTGCCTCACCATCAACAAGCTGCCACAGCACGTTAAACAGGTTACGAATGACCAGCGCCAGAACCGCCCTGCGGGAAAAGTCATTCCTGCTGACGACAAAGCCGACATTGAAGTCGCTGAAATCTTCGACGGCATCGTCCGGCACATTGAGTACATCTCCGACGCCGATGTTGCTTATGACACCGCGTGCGAGAATCAAGTTGCGTATGGCGAAGGCTACATCCGTATCCTGACGGAATACTGCGACGAGAACACGTTTGACCAAGACATTAAGATCGGGCGCGTGCGAAACAGTTTCTCGGTCTATATGGACCCAATGATTCAAGACCCCTGCGGCGCGGACGCCAAGTGGTGTTTTATCACCGAGGACATTACCAAAGAAGATTACGAGCGCATGTTCCCGGATGCTTCGCCGGTGACAACGCTGCAACAGATGGGCGTGGGCGATCAGTCGATCAACCAGTGGCTGAACGAGAACACCATTCGGATTGCCGAATACTTCTACATTGATCACGAACCTGCCACGCTGAACATGTACCGCGACGGCATGACCGCCTTTGAAGGTACGCCTGAAGATAAGCAGATGAAGGCGATGGGCATGAAGCCTATCAAGACTCGCCGTGTGGATCGCCAGAAGGTCAAATGGTGCAAGATCAACGGCTACGAAGTGCTGGAAGAGCAAGAATGGGCTGGCAAGTACATCCCGGTGGTGAAGGTTGTAGGCAACGAATTTGAAGTAGATGGTCGCATCTATATGTCCGGCCTTGTGCGCAACGCCAAGGACGCGCAGCGTATGTACAACTATTGGGTGAGCCAAGAAGCCGAAATGCTGGCGCTGGCACCCAAGGCACCGTTCATTGGTTACGGCGGTCAGTTTGAAGGCTACGAACAGCAATGGAAAACGGCTAACACGCAGAATTGGCCCTATCTGGAAGTCAATCCTGACGTCACCGACGGCCAAGGCCAGACTCTGCCGCTGCCGCAGCGTGCCATGCCGCCGATGGCCCAAACAGGCTTGATTCAAGCCAAAATGGGCGCGTCTGAGGACATCAAATCGACGACTGGACAGTATGACGCCAGCCTTGGCATGATGGGCAACGAACGCTCTGGCCGGGCTATTCTGGCGCGTGAGAAGCAAGGCGATACGGGTACTTATCACTACGTCGATAATCTGGCCCGCGCCGTGCGTCATGTAACCCGTCAGATCGTGGATATGATCCCTAAGATCTACGATACGCAGCGAATTGCACGCATCATCGGCATGGACGGCACAACCGATATGGCCTCCATTGACCCGACTCAGCAAGAGCCGGTCAAGAAGATCGTGGATGAGACCGGCGTTGTGCTAAAGAAGATCTACAACCCCGGCATCGGCAAGTACGACGTGTGCGTGACCACTGGCCCCAGCTACATGACCAAGCGTCAGGAAGCTATGGACGCCATGAGTCAGATTCTGCAAGGTAGCCCGCAACTTTGGGCTGTGGCTGGCGATCTGTTCGTCAAGAACATGGATTGGCCGGGTGCAGATGAACTTGCAGCACGTCTCAAGAAAACAATTGACCCGAAGTTGCTGGAAGATGGCGACAAATCGCCGGAGTTGCAGGCCGCCGAACAGCAAATGCAGGCGATGGGTCAAGAACTTGATCAACTGCACCAGATGCTGCAAAACGTCAGCAAGTCGATGGAAATGCGCGACATTGAAATCAAAGAGTTTGATTCTCAGGTCAAAGCATACCAAGCCGAAACGCAACGTATCAGCGCGGTTCAAGCCAGCATGTCACCAGAGCAGATTCAGGATATTGTCATGGGCACCGTACATGGCATGATTACTTCGGGTGATTTGATGGCTGAGATGCCGGGACAAGATCTGCCGGGCGAAGAGATGCAAGATATGGGGCAACAACCTCAAGAAATGATGCCTGAGCAGGCACCGCAACCAATGGAAGGAATGCAATGAAAGCCGCTGATTTTGTCGGTCTGCTATTCCTCGGACGCGACGTAGCCCATTCGGTGCATCTGAATACCCGCAGCTATGCCAAGCACAAGGCTTTGCAGAAGTTCTATAAAAGTATTGTTGATTTGGCGGATAACTTTGCCGAAACGTATCAAGGCAAATACGGTCTGATTGGCGGAATTGCCCTGCAACCCGCCAAAAAGACGACTAATATCGTAGAATTCTTGCAGAACCAAATGGATGAAATTGAGTCTGTACGTTACAAGGTAGTCGATAAGGACTGCACCGCTATCCATAACATCATTGATGAAATTGTCGGGCTTTACCTCTCGACACTATACAAACTTCGCTTCTTGGCTTGAGGTAAAAAATGGCTCTCTATAAGCAACTTGCAACAACCAATCAGGTCAAAGTCGGCGCGGGCAAACTGTTCGGCATTTTTGTTTCTAGCACTACAAGCGGCACTCTTGCTGTTTATGATTCTGCAACTGCCGACACTAATGATCCTAAGATTGCCAACACCATTACGGTTACGGCAGGTGCTCAGTACTTGAGTTTCCCCGCAGGCATGTGGTTCAGCAAAGGGCTGTACGTTGTGGCCGCTAACACCATCGAATTCACCGTCGTTTACGAGTAAGCACACATGGCCGGCACAAAAATCTCCGAACTCCCAGCAGCCACCCTTCCGCTGACTGGCGCCGAACTTGTGCCGGTTGTGCAGAGCGGCGCGACTGTCCAAACCACGCTTGCCACCATGCCCTACGTGCCAACAGGCACAGGTGCCGTTACGACTACCGTTCAAGCCAAACTTCGTCAGACGGCGAGCGTCAAAGACTTCGGCGCTGTCGGTGACGGCGTGGCGGATGACACGGCGGCGATTCAAGCTGCCATTACATATTGTCTTTCTAACGGTCTGACGCTTTGCGCTGAAGGATCGTATCGCGTTACATCATCGATAAATTTTCGATACATTACAGTTGATTTTTCTAACGCATCTATAAATGTTGCACACGCAGGAATCGGCATATTTATTGGTGGTAATGCAACAAACGCAAATAACCCAGAGCAAAAATTCTTTAGTGTAACGCGAAGTGTTGGGACAGATTCTTCAGCAACCCCAACGGTTCGTTGTATTGGTGCAAAAGGCCAGCATATTTATGTTGATAGAGCGACTTATTTTCAAATCTATGCAGACACTGAGCCAGCGGTAAATGCCACAGATTATTCATCTGCATACAGCAGTTTTTGGCTTAAGTATGCTGAAACAATTGAGCTAACTAATAACCCTGCAACGACTGGATCTTCTGTCCAGTGGATTAACGAAAATCAGTTTTATTTAAACCGCACAAGCAACATTTTGATTAATGGGACTTACGCCCATAACCACAATAATTTCTATAGCGGAGCTCTTGAAAATACGGCTTCAATTAACATTGACCGTGGTTCTGACAATTATTTTTATGGTATGCGGTTTGAAACAGGGCCGACAACCATTGTTTTCGGCACAAACGCAAGCCGAAACATCATTCAAAACACTTGGGACAGCAGCGAGTCTATTGGTTTTTTAAGCCCGATTGTAACCGGTACTATTACAGACAACGGTGTAAGCAACGTTGTTTATGACTCAAAATCTGTTATTTACAGATCCAATATCGTTGCCGGTGCATCTATTGCAGATGCTATTGTAAATAATAAATCTGGGCAGGCATCTGCAAGATTGCCGCAATTACAGAGGATTATTGCTGGTAATAATACTGACGCATGTGTATCGGACTTTGTGCAAGCGGTACAAGACGACGTGTATCAGTTTAACTACCGGAACGAGAACAGCGGAGACACGGTTCGTTACCGCGCTTACGTGGCGTTCTACGACAAAAATCTTGTTGCCGTTACTGCGGTAACTAATTTCCTGACGACAGGAAATCTAACTGCAGCATCGGGAAATATACTAACCAACGGAACCGGCGCTAGTTACGCTTACGGACGACTTACTGCTGCGGCGATAACTGCGGGTGTGGCATATGTTGTTTTAGGGGTACGTTCCTCTAATGGACAACTTGCCAATGCGTTGTCGCGTGATATTGACGTAGTTAGGTACAGCAAGACCACCATAAATAACCCGCTTGAGGCTAGGTATCAGTCTCCAATGCAGATGGTCACTGCTATACCGACGCAAGGTTTTGTTCCTTTAGGTTGGACTTGTGTAAATACAAATGGCCTTTCGTTTTACATTTGCATTTTTTCACTTGAAACAACCTTGAGTGCCGGGGCTTTGAGTGGGGCGACTAGCATCACCGTTGCCAACGGGACGGGCACCGCAAACGGCGACGTAATAGGCATCAATTTAGATAACCGCGACACGCATTGGACTACGATTGCCAGTGGTGGCGGCACAACGTCTATTACATTGACTGCCGGGCTTGCTGGCAGTGCGGCGTCTGGATCACGCGTAGTCTTTAATCGTTGGGCTACAAAATAAACAAAATAGTATTAAACTGTATTAAACGTACTGGCCCGTTAGACCAGGGATTCCACAGGAATCAACCATGAATGAAGAAGTTGCAGCATTAGCGGAAGCACCCGCGCCGGAACAGGTTGAGACGGCCTCACCTGAACCCGAAGTTTCGACGCCGGAAGTTGCCGAAACAGTATCCAAGACTTTCACACAGGAAGAACTGGATGCGGCTATCGGTAAAAGGCTTGCAAGAGAACAGCGCAAGTGGGAACGGGAACAAGCACAACGGACGCAGCAACAAGCGCCTCGTAGTGCGCCAGTGGATTTGCCGCCCGTGGATCAGTTTGAATCTGTTGAAGCGTATGCCGAAGCATTGGCAGACCGTAAGGCAGAAGAACGACTCCAGCAGCGGGAAGTTCAACGGCAACAGCAAGAAGTGCTGAGTGCCTATCAAGAGCGTGAAGAGCAGGCCAGGGACAAGTATGAGGACTTCGAGCAAGTCGCATACAACCCCAATCTGCGAATCACCAACGTGATGGCAGAGGCAATTCGATCTTCCGATGCAGGGCCAGACCTAGCGTATTACCTTGGCTCTAATCCGAAAGAAGCTGACCGTATTTCTCGTTTGTCGCCCCTCGTACAAGCCAAAGAAATTGGTCGGATCGAAGCTAAGTTAGCTTCTGAGCCGGTCACAAAGAAAACGACTAGTGCTCCGGCACCGATTGCACCTGTTACTGCCCGCTCTACTGGCGGAACTGCTTACGATACAACTGACCCACGCTCAACTAAAACCATGAGCGCGTCGGAGTGGATTGAAGCAGAACGTAACCGGCAAATTCGGAAAGCTGAAGCGCAACGCAACCGCTAACTTCTTTTAAGGAATCATCATGGCAAATAGCATCCTAACCATCGACATGATTACTCGCAAGGCGCTGGAAATCCTTGAGAATAATCTTGTGCTTACTCGTAACGTGAACCGCCAGTACGACGATTCGTTTGCCGTTGAAGGCGCGAAAATCGGCTCCACACTGCGTATCCGTCTGCCCGACCGCGCGCTGGTGACTGACGGTGCCGCCCTGCAAACTCAGGACGACAACGAACAATTCACCACCTTGTCCGTGGCAAACCAGAAGCATATCGGCATCAACTTCACCTCTGCTGAATTGACCATGCAGTTGGATGACTTTGCTGACCGCGTGCTGAAGCCGCGTATCAGCCAACTGGCTTCCTCCATTGATGCTGACGTGGCTAACGCCTACAAGTACATCGGCAACAGCGTGGGCACCCCCGGCACAACTCCTTCGACTTCGCTGGTTCTGTTGCAAGCTCAACAGAAGCTGAACGAAAACGCGGCTGTTATGTCGCCCCGTTATGCCACCGTGAACCCAGCCGCTAACGCTGGCCTCGTGGAAGGCATGAAGGGTCTGTTCAACCCCACCGACACCATTTCCAAGCAATTCAAGAATGGCATGATGGGCACGGGCGTGTTGGGCTTTGATGAAATCAACATGTCCCAGTCGATCAAACAGCACACCACCGGCGATTGGGGCACCACGATCACCCTCGGCGCTGCTGTGACTTCCGAAGGCGCTTCGTCGGTTAGCATCTCTTTCACTGGCTCCAGCAAAACATGGAAAGTGGGCGACGTGTTCACCATCGCCGACGTGTATGCTGTCAATCCGCAAACCCGCGAATCCACTGGCTCGCTCCAGCAATTCGTCGTGACTGAAGATTTGACCGCATCTAGCTCCGGCACGCTGAAGTTCTACCCGTCCCTGTATTCCGCTGCTCACGCTCTGGCGACCGTCAATGTGCTGCCCGCCAGCGGCAAGGCTGTCACCATGCTGGGTTCCGCTGCTTCGCAGTACGCTCAAAACCTTGTGTATCACAAGGATGCGATCACGTTTGCCACCGCCGACCTTCTCCTGCCGCAAGGCGTGGATATGGCTTCGCGTGCTGTGCATAACGGCATCTCGCTGCGTGTTGTGCGTCAATACGACATCAACAACGACCGTATGCCCTGCCGTATTGACGTACTCTACGGCTACAGCGCAATTCGTCCGCAAATGGCTTGCCGTATCTGGGGCTAAGTTTGCAAACCCCCCGGTTCGCCGGGGGTTTTTAACGATTGAAAGGATTACATCATGGCTCTTCCTAATGGTTCGGGTGGTTATCAAGTTGGCTCCGGCAATAACAACGAAACTATCCTTGGTTACGCTGCCGCCCCTCAAACTGCTACTGACACTGCAACCCTGACGGCTGCTCAAATTGTTGGTGGCGTTCTGGTAGCGACTCCTACGGCTAACGCCACACTGACGCTTCCTACTGCCGCTTTGATTGACGCGGCTGTGCCTAGCGCCCGCGTGGGCAGCACGTTTGATCTGGCGTTGGTGAATGCGGCTGCGGCTACTTACACTGCGGCGTTTGCTCTTAGCACTGGCGTGACCAACGGCGGCAACGCTGTTATTTCGCTGGCTGCCACTACTAGCGCACTGTTCCGTTTCCGTAAGACTGGCGACGGCGCTTATGTAGTGTACAAAATCGCCTAAAGATTAAACGGGGGCTTCGGCCCCTGTTTTACAAGGAAAAATTATGACCTCCAATACCAAATCAATTGGCGTTGCCTACGAAGACCAAAACATCATTGGGTCTGACTTTGTGATGTCTGGTGGCGAGTTGGGTTACGCCGCAGAAGCAAGCGGCGCAGTGACTCAATTGACAAGCAAATCAACTGGCGTGACTTTGAACAAGTCTGCTGGCCAGATTACCATGAACAACGCTGAGTTGGCTAACGTCACGAACGTCACGTTCACTTTGACAAACAGCACAATCAGCGCTAAAGATGTTGTGGTTTTAAGTGTTGCATCTGGTGCTACTGCTGGTGCATACAACTGCTGGGTTTCCGGCAAAGGCGTTGGAAGCTGCACAATTACATTGCGCAACCTTTCAGGCGGCGCGTTGTCTGAAGCGGTTGTGATCAACTTTGCTGTGATCCACGTACTGTAAAGCCAAACGGGGCTTCGGCCCCGTTTTATCCTATGAATATCTATCTCAAACACGAACGTCACGGCACCAAGGTCGCTACTATGGAACTTGAGGCTGAGTATGATGAATCACATGGCTGGGTGCGCTATAATCCCGAGAAACCTGTCTCGGAATCCGCGCCAGTCAATGAACTTGAAGTGAAACGGCGAGGACGACCGCCGAAGATTGCAGCTTAAAAGGGGAGCCTGATGGCAACTGCTGGTGACTTGATTAACGGCGCGTTGCGTCTGATTGGGCAGCTTGCCGAAGGTGAGTCACCCTCTGCTGAGACTTCTGCCGACGCCTTGTTTGCCATGAATCAGATGATTGATTCGTGGAACATTGAACGACTTTCGGTGTTTAGCACTCAGGATCAAGTATTTACTTGGCCTGTTGATGAGATAACGCGAACACTAGGCCCGACGGGAAACTTTGTAGGTAATCGTCCGGTTAGGTTGGATGATGCTACTTACTACCGCGACCCTAGCACTAACGTGTCGTTTGGCATTAAGTTCATCAATCAGCAGCAATATAACGGCATCGCCGTCAAAACGGTTACTTCCACGTATCCGCAAGTTATCTTTGTGAATGAAACGTACCCCGACGTTTCGATGTTCATCTACCCGAAACCTACGCGGTCGTTGGAATGGCACTTCATTTCGGTTGAACCCCTTTCGCAGCCTGCAACGCTGGCAACTGATCTTGCATTTCCCCCTGGCTATCTGCGCGCTTTCCGTTACAACCTTGCGTGCGAAATTGCGGCTGAGTTTGGTGTAGAGCCTTCGCCGCAGGTCAAACGGATCGCCATGTCTGCCAAGCGCAACATCAAGCGCATCAACAATCCTGACGACGTTATGAGCCTGCCGTACTCGCTGGTGGCTACTCGCCAACGCTTCAACGTGTATGCAGGGAATTATTGATGCTTATTGCACTTGACTACGACAAAACCTACACCGCCGACCCGGTGTTGTGGGAGGATTTTATCCAGTCGGCGCGTGCCCGTGGTCATACTGTAAAGATTGTCACAATGCGTAGGCCTGATGAAGTAGTGAGCGACGTTCCAATTGATGTTGTTTACACCAGCCGAAAAGCAAAAGCTTCAATTATAAAAGCTGATATTTGGATTGATGACAGCCCACACTGGATTTATCAAGACGCATTATGAAAACCCCAATTCTCGGTTCCAGCTATGTAGCCCGCAGCGTCAATGCTGCGGATAGCCGCATGGTGAATCTGTTTCCCGAGATGGTGCCGGAAGCGGGCAAAGAGCCTGCGTTTTTGAGTCGCGCGCCAGGGCTGCGTTTGCTTGCCAGCTTGGGCGACGGCCCTGTCCGTGGGTTGTGGCAGTACGGCGGCTACGGATACGCGGTCAGCGGCACCAATCTTTACCGGATTAGCTCTAGCTGGGCAGTGACACTGCTCGGTACTGTGTCAGGTTCCGGGCCGGTGTCCATGTCGGATAACGGCAACCAGTTATTTATTGCTTGTAACGGCCCGAGCTACATCTACAATTCTTCCACTTCTGTGTTCCAACAGATTACCGACCCCGATTTTCCGGGCGCGGTAACAGTGGGGTACTTAGATGGTTACTTTGTATTCAATGAGCCTAACAGTCAAAAAGTTTGGATTACGAGTCTGCTTGAAGGCACTCAAGTTGATCCGCTTGATTTTGCCAGCGCGGAAGGGTCGCCCGACGGACTCGTCTCGCTGATCATTGACCACCGCGAAGCGTGGCTGTTTGGTACTAATTCAGTAGAAGTTTGGTACGACGCTGGCAACGCCGACTTCCCGTTGGCGCGCATTCAAGGTGCGTTCAACGAGATCGGCTGTGCCGCCGCTTACTCGGTAGCCAAGCTGGATAACGGCATCTTCTGGCTGGGGTCTGATGCTCGCGGTAACGGCATCGTCTATCGCGCCAATGGCTACACTGGGCAGCGTATTAGCACGCACGCCGTAGAATGGCAGATTCAACAATACTCGGATATTTCCGATGCGATTGCTTACACTTACCAGCAAGACGGCCACGCATTCTATGTGCTGGTATTCCCCACAGCAGGCAAGACGTGGGTGTATGACGTAGCCACACAAGCCTGGCACGAACGCGCCGGGTTCAGCAATGGTCAATTCACGCGGCACCGCAGCAACTGCCAAATGAACTTTGGCGGTGAAATTGTCGTGGGCGACTACGCTAATGGCAACATCTATGCCTTTGACCTCACCACGTATTCCGACAACGGCGACATTCAGAAGTGGCTGCGATCCTGGCGTGCGTTGCCAACCGGCCAGAACAATCTGAATCGTATGGCCCACCACAGCCTTCAGCTTGACTGTGAATCGGGCGTTGGTCTGGATGGCAATGACGTTTCTACGCTGCTGAACTCGCTTAACACTGAAGTTGGACTGGCTTTGCTGGCTGAAAGCGGCACAACGATTTTGGTGTCGGTCTCCACGGTTCAGGGTACAGACCCCCAGGTCATGCTCCGCTGGTCGGATGATGCCGGTCATACATGGTCAAACGAGCATTGGCGCAGCATGGGCAAGATTGGTGAGTATGGCCGACGCGTACTCTGGCGCAGGCTGGGCATGACCATGAAGCTGCGTGATCGAGTCTATGAGGTGTCGGGCACTGACCCGGTAAAGATCGCCATTATGGGCGCTGAACTTCACTTGTCGCCGACCAATGCCTAGCCCGATCAATATCACCAACATCCCCGCGCCGCGCGTTGAGTTCATTGACCCGCGCACCGGTCTTATGTCGCGGGAATGGTATCGCTTCTTCTTCAATCTGTTCAATCTGACCGGCGGCGGCGCTAACGACACTTCGCTATCCGATCTTCAGATTGGCCCACCTGTTTATGATCTGACCGGCCAGATCGCACAAATCAGCGACAGCGCGCAGCTTGCGGCCATGTCAGACCAAGCAGAAGCCGTGCTTGGCCAGCTTGGCATCGTGTATGACCAAGCTCAGCTTGCGTCAATGATTGCGCAGTACGAGCAAGCGACGCTCAACCTTCAGAATCAATTTGATACGCTTCCGTCCAGACCTGAACTGGGCACGATTGCATCGTACAACTTGAATGGCTCGCCTACGGCTGGCGGTATTGGTTACGGCACTGGGTCTGCAATTGCCTTTACGCCAGCGGGCACCAGCGGTCAATTTCTGACTTCTGCTGCCGCTGGAACACCAACCTGGACAACGCCGTCCAGCGTTGCAGTTACATCATTTAGCGCAGGCACTACAGGGCTTACGCCTGCAACTGCTACGACTGGCGCGGTGACTTTAGCCGGCACGCTGGCGGCCACCAGCGGGGGCACTGGGCAATCAAGTTATGCCGTGGGCGATCTGCTCTACGCCTCCACCACCACCGCGCTGTCCAAGCTGGCCGATGTAGCCACGGGCAATGCGCTGATCTCGGGCGGCGTAGGTGTGGCCCCCAGCTACGGCAAGATCGGCCTGAC
>RPOS01000230.1 GCA_003820635.1 Verrucomicrobiaceae bacterium
ATGACAACGTAAACCGACATGGTTTACTCCTGTTGTGCGGTGCCCATCTCCGCTGTAGGCAATGGTTGCTGGTGGGTTTGCACCACCAGACTCGCTTGGTTACGAATCACCATAAGTAATTAACCCGCTAAGGTACACCACTGGGGAGGGCACAGCCTGATCAATTAGTTGGGTAGCTATTGGCTGCGCACCAGGTCATGTGGACCTCGTGAGCATCCTTGGGCCAGTCGTGGCTAGCACATTGCTGTGCAGTTGCCTTGTCCAATTGGTGCACGGTTACTTGCGTACCGATACCAATGAGGACTGCAAAGCCACAGATGATGGGAGCTACGTTGGGAAATTGATAGCGCATGGTGCTGAGTTGCGATGGGATGTTGCTACGTTTAACGTCCAGCTCGACGGTTAGTCCTTGCTTTAATCCCGATCTTTCACATCGGAATTAAACTAAGAACAATCTCACTGTCCTGTTTGAACCGTACAAGAGAGCGGGAGGATACCCAAAAATCGCGCGAAAGTTTGGGATTATACTTCATTCAGTACGGATTCGTAACATAAAATCGACAAAGTTAATGAGAATGATTCTCAATAATGTGTCGGGTTCTTTTTTTCTACCCGCGCTCTCCCCCGGTTGGGTGTTGGGAGAAGCGTCAGGTAATTTTGTACCCTTTTCAGGGATATATGCGGCCCTACTTTTGTATAAACGTGTACTATTTTTTTAAATTTGTACGTAATATCCCCAATTAGCCCAAAAATTCAGACAAAAAAGCCGGGTCCAACCCCGGCTTGATATCCAAAAATTACATCGGTTACCTAAACGGCACCTTTTTGTACGTGCTGTGTCGCCAAACTTACCGCCTGTTGGTACTTTTGCGTGTCAGGCACGGCTCTTGCTAACTCCTGGCCCGCAGCTGACCGCATATTCTGGACTTCAAAGGGGTGCATGCCACCTTCGCGCAGTTCATTGGCACGTTGATCAATTACTTGACGTACGTTCTCGCGCCTTTCCCTGATTGCGTCGTCCATTTTTATGTTCTGCACCGTACTTAACGGTTTATATCTTTTAGTTTACAAGACTATTACGTTTTTTTATTACCCAAAGTTAGAATGTAACCAATAAAAGATTAAAAAATACACCCTAAAGGTTATGGCGCTCTCTCCTGCTGACTTTTACGCCTATAGCCGCGCTACTGGGGCGCCAATCCCAGAAGATCCGCAAGAACGGGCTGACATGGCCCCAGAAGTTCTGGAATTCCGCCGTAATCAACTCAAAGCTCCACAACAAGAGTCAAACCCACTCAATGCCCTTGGTGCTGCAGCCCTAGGTTTAGGTGCACTCGCTGGCTTGGGTTTTGGTGCACGTCGTTTGATGCGTCGTGAGCCAACAATTCCACAAGGCCTCCGCAAATCTGCAACCGCTGGTGTACGCCAAGTTGATCTTGCGGACCTTCAAGGTGCTGTGCGTCGTGTTGCTGCAGAACCTGCGCCTTCTACTCCACCGCCTGCATCAAGAATTGCCAGCCGTAGTGTAATGCCTACGGATGAGGAAGCTCTTAGTCAGTACACTCGTCAATTACGTGCTGAGCTTCCAGAACCTACTGCAGAAGAACTGGATTTCCCTTCTGCTGCAAGTCGCGCTTACGGTGTTGGTTACCGCGAAAGGCAAACTGAACCTGGCTATCGCTCTGCTGCACTTGCCGCTTTCGATAAGAAGTATCCACCGTCTCCTGAGTTGCAAGCCGCACGTCGCGCTACGGCACAACAAGATTTAATTGACGCATCTCTCCGGTTGCAAGCCGGCGATGCATCTCTGACAGATATTCAAAAAACCCAAACGCCTGTTAATGCCGATCAGTTCATTAACGCAGTTGAGTCTGGTGAAGACCAAACAACTGGCCGTGTACTGAAACAGGTCAACATCGCAGATCCCTGGGGCGAATCAACCATTTCTCCTAGTGCGATCAATGATCAACAAGCCCTCCCAACCTTATCTGCGCTAGAAGCTAGCCCTCAAGAACAGGCACAACAGTTCCTTCAGTCTAGGTTTGAAGAGTTAGGGGCCACTATCCCTGGCCGCTATCGGCGCGAACGTGCCATGGGACAAGATCCTGCCATTGCAGAAGCAATGGAGCTGTATGCATCAACCGGTGATCCAGGCGTCCTTTCTCGTTTATCTGCAACACCGTCTTCTCCTCTAACCGTTACGCCACGCGTGCAAACTGCATTCCTCGAAGCAGAAGTGCCAACAGGTAAGTTTTATGAGGTGACCCCACGTACTGAATTCGTTGGAGATCTTGAAGCAAAAGATATTGCTCTTACAAACCAAATCTCTAGCCTTGGGGCAAAACAACAAAGCATCCTTGGACGCTTACAAGAGATTGATGAGATTGAACCTCAACTACGTGTAGCAATGGCCAATGAGCCTGAGGGTGGTGGATACTACTCTCGGATGTTTGGTCAGTTAATGGCAGAAAAACAAAACCTGCCTGCTCCAGAAAGTTTCAATGTTGATATCGGGGATGCGCTTGCAGAACGGAGCTTTGTTCGTGCTCAGATCAAATCTGAAGAAGACCTGGGGCCCAAGTACAAATTATCCGAACGTCAAGAAGGTGTGCGTCCTTTCTATGAACTAGATCCTTCCAGTGGCGAGCCCATTGCTGAAACCCTTGAGATTCGCGGAGGTCGCCCATCTGTTCAGTTAGAAGAACAAAAAACTGGTGGTGGCCGTGGTTATGCCATGTATGACCCTGAGTCCCAAACAGGTTCTTCCATTGGTATCTATGGGGTTGAGCCTCGCAATTACCCGATTGCCGATCCAGAGTTACGTCCAACTGTTCTCCAACGTGAAGAAACAAAAGGTCTTAAGTTACGGCAAGAACCAAACCGTTCAACGCCAGAAGCAAAACTCCGTTCCCTGGAAGTAAGTGAAGCATTGCGTCGCGCTACAATTGAGGGACGCGATCCGCAATCAATTCTCAAACAGTTTGGTATTGGTATCTGATCATGGCTGAGAAGAAAAAAGATAAAAAGTGGATTCAAGGCACCGAGATGAAGGAAGGGGCTTTCACCGCCAAAGCTAAAAAGCGTGGTATCACCGCCGCCCAGCTCCAGGAGAACGTGCTGTCAACACCAGATAAGTACGATGACAAAACAGTTAAGCAAGCGAACCTTCGCAAAACCCTGGTAGGCTTACACAAGAAAAAGAAAGCTAAATGAAAATAGATAGGCCGCGTACCACACCTGGTGATTATATTAAGTTTGGCGGCAATAAAGACAAAAAATTAAAATTCAAAGACCAGTATGATCTCGAGGCTTCTGTACAAGAAACACCTTGGATCACATCCCGTTTTGGTCCGCAAGACTTAACCAAACGTGTGGCAAATCGCCGCCTTACTTTCAATGATCTGAACTACGTTCCAGAAGGGGAGCTGGAGAACGGTTACGAAATGTTCCCAGGGCGAGGTCGTTTTGACATGGAGACAGATTACGACTTTGCCGTTGGCCGGCCTTCTACTCCTAGCTTTCCAGAACAACAACCAGACTTTGATCCAAACTGGAATAATGCCTACGGCTTAAGCCCAATCATTCCCCCTGACGAAAAAATTAAAAACCCTTTCCCACGTCAAGATAACCTTGATCCAAACGGGTATCTTGCTGCAATGCTGGCAGAGGGAATCAATACTAATATTCCTAAACTGCCTGAGCTAATCAGCGAGAATCCCCAAGCTTCGCTCTCCATCTGAGCTAAGCAAATTAAAATAAGAAGATATAGGCAAACAATATGAAGCCTTTCGCACGCTTGCTTGGCTACGCCTCTAGAAATAAAGATCTTGTTGGTAACGTAGCAGCAGGTAGTGCGTTATCTGCAGGCTTTGGCATGATGGCTGGAGGCCCTGTAACAGGCCTTGCCTATGGCTTAGGTGATCTTGCTACCGCACTGCCTTTAACCGCCCTGGCACGGAAAGCCCGACCACCTAAATCTAGGCGTGTTGAAGTTGCTCCAGGGAAGTTTGAATCTGAAAATGTACCCTCACGTTTAGAAACTGCAGCAAACATTGGAGGCTCCTTAGTCTCCCCTCTTGCAACAGAAGCGTTGATGGGAGGTTTAATGACGCAACCTCAAGTCACTCCAACGCAAATCTCGCAAGAACAGCAGATCATGCAGCAGATGATGCAACGCCAAGCCATCAATAGCTTGGAGGTTCCACAGTCTGTTGCCCCTGGTACTCAGTTCCAGGCCCAAGGTATTGAGCAAACATTCCTGGATGACTACCAACAACAAGTCACCAAAATGATGCCAAACCTTCCTCCTGGTTACATTGATCAACTGATAAGCATGGGAGGAATGGTCTGATGAATCCTCTTCAATTCCTAAAAGAATTTAGCGGTGAATACATCACAGGTCTTAAAAAGGCTGATCGTGTTCAGCGTGAAATGATCCAGGCGCGTGATGAAATTCTTAGCCAAGGAAGCTTGGGGTATGGACAAAGCGTATTGGACCCACGTTTTGCTAAGGATGTAAAAAGGGAAGGTGTAAGCGTTAGGCAAACACCCGCTCAAGCCGCTGGTGCATACACATCCCGTGCATTAGTGGATGCTGCAAATGACGGCACACGTACCTACTGGTGGCGTTGGAACCATCCGCTGGCCATTGCGCAACGTGTTGTTGAAACAGGCATCGGCAAGATCGAAAGCCCAACAGCTAAAGCACTTACGGGTCTCGCTATTGCCGTCCCTGCAGTGGCAGCTGCCGGTTCTTATGACATTACTAATCCAGAAGAACAGTTTCGTCCTGAGGGTTACGCACAAACCTACTCACCAAAAGGTGCAGAGGACCGGCGTCAAACAGGCCAGCCTACACAAGAGTTGTTTGAACGTTTCTTCCTTGGGCGCACTGGCGATCCATTGAAATATGCAACTGCAAAAGAGGAAATTCCCAGTTTAACGCCTGAGCGTTACGGTAACTATCTCAATTACTTGTACCAAGACAAAGGCCTACTGGGTCTAGGTGTTATCAAAGGAACTATGGAGAATTTACAGGGGTATCCAGAAGCCAGGATGCTTGGCTTCCCTGTAAACTTACCAATGGCAGGTGGCTTTGTTGCAGGCACAGCAGGTGCAAAAATTGGCTCCTCTATTGGCCGTACACCAAGGCAACGTGCAATCGGCGGCATTATTGGTGGAGCAACAGGCTCCCTCCTGGGCATCACCACAGGCAATATTACGAATGAAATTATTGCTGCAGGCAACCGTCCACAGTTACCAACAACTGCAGAATATGGTGTGACTACTGGTAAAATTTAAAATATAAGACATATAAGTAATCGGCGGTCGATTCAATGTTAGTTGATCAATACGGCAGGCCTCTTGTCACTCCAGTAGCGGGTGGTACAACTCCAGCACAATCGCCTAGTCGCCGTGAACAGGCAAAGCAGTTCTTAGATGAACAAACTGCACGTCTTCAAGCTGGCCTTGGCGGGACCATTGAAACGGTACAGGAAAAAGCTAAAGGCGCTGGGGAATACATCCGCAACAAACCTATGCGTGCTGGTCTGCGCGGTGGTTTAGCCGGTGGTGCCTTGATGGCCATCCCCTCTCTTATGGAAGGCCGTCCTGCTGAAGCTGCTGGTGGCCTTGCAGGTTCTGCTGCCGGTGGTGCTGCAGGTGCTGCACTTGGCACTGCGCTTCTTCCAGGTGTTGGTACTGTGATTGGCGGTCTTGCTGGTTCCGCTCTTGGCGGCATCCTTGGCGGTGGTGCGGCAGAAGCGGCAGTCTCTGCTTACACCGGTAAGCCTCCCACGGGCAAGACAGGTACTGAGGTTGCTCAACCTCCTCGTTCCATTGATACTCCCTTGGGACGCATCAACCTTAATGAGGCTGCAGCCCAAGAAGATTTCATGAACCGTAATCAAAAGCGTCAGCTGGATTACTACGGAACCATGATGGGCATGACCACGTCCAACATGAAGGACCTGACCCAGTTCCAGAACGATCAAGAAATCAATATGCAAAAGTCAATGCTTCCAATTACTACGAAGCTTGCAAACGATCAGTTAACCCGTGCCCAGGCGATGGTTAACACCCAGAACAATGCTTACATCCAGCAGATGATGGTTGGGGCACAAGCCAATCTTGCTCTTGGGGCTCAACGCGAGCGTGGCGCCACGATGCGTCAGGCCTTAGCAACTAATCCATATACGGTTGCCCTTAGCTCCCCGAACATCTCTATTAGCTGAGGTATAAATCATGGCAGACTCTACCGCATTTGGTAATTTTTTTTCTGGTGTAACTGGCATGGGTTCTCCCATGACAAAAAACAGTACGGCTTTTGACCAACAAGAAGCGGATCTTTTAAATAAAGCGGACCCAAGCATTGCCTTGGCTCTGCTCTTTAATCGCAAACGCGAAGATGCGTACAACGATCCGGATCGTTTACGTGAGCAGATGCAGGTCTACAAAGAAATTCGTGCAGAGGAAGCAGCTGGTGCAGCAAAGCTTCAAGCTGAACGCGATAAACGCGCGTTCCAGTACAACTTGATGGCTAGCATTCCCAAAACAATTACGGACATCAGCAGCAACCTTGCTCAGATGACGTACAACGCACCACGGCTTCAGATCTTGGCGGGTATCCCAGATCAGATGCGAGCTGCTTATGGCTCAATGCCAGCCATTAGCGTTCCTCGTAGCCGAGGATTTAGCTAACACTCGCATATAATTAAACCATGGCTTTTACGTCTGCACCTTCTTATTTTTCCGATCCTGTATTTGGAGGCGATACAGCAGGCGCATTTAACAGCACAGCTACCTCTTTAACCAAAACTCCGTTTGGCGCTGGCTCTTCATTTAAACCTACTGGTATGGATCCTTTTTCAATTGGCTTAGGTGTTGCAAGTATTGGGGCATCCATCTTTGGCGCCAACAAACAACAGCAAGCAGCAGAAAAACAGGCTAAAGCAACCGAAGAAGCAGCAAAAATAGCTGCAGCCTCAACTGAAAAAGCTGCTAAAACTGGACTGCAAGCTCAACTTGCCGGACAGCTTGGTGGCTTTGGTCTGGATTACCTTACCTCTCGTTATGAAGGCGGTGCAGGTGGTGCATTAAATAGGGTTAACGCAGCAAGAGACGCTGTGCAGCAAGCAAATATTCAAGCGAACAACCCCTCTTTTAATACGTTACGTTCTGTAGAGCGTTACGAAGACCGCCTTCGGAATGCAATGCCAGGGTATCAACCACCCTCTGCTTTGTTTGTGTGATTTAAAATAAACTTAACTGGTCCAACGCTATGCCCGCCAATAGTTTTGATTACTATACAAAGCGCACTACAGGTGATTCATCTAACCTTTCAGATCGCCTTGGGGCGATTGAACAAAAATTAGGTGTTGCGCCAACTAGCGCGTTAGGCAGCTTCTTTGGTGGAGGAGAAGCCAAGCAGGCCAAGAAAAAAGGCGGCGGTGGCCTTCCAAAAAAATTAAGAAAAATTGGCGATATCCCAATTAAAAATATTCGGGAAACAGAAAGAGTAACCGAAGAGTCTGCGCAAGATTACGCCGACTTTCTTGCTGGGCAAGTTAGCCGTGGGGAGCGTAGCCCTATTGAAGCTTCTGATATGTATGCAGACTTTGGTCTTGCATATAACATTCCAGATGCGTTTAAAACTGCAACTCAATTAGGAAGTCAAGCAGCTGGCCTGGCGCCAGAAGGGACTGTAGAAAAGTATCGTCCATTCCAAGAATTTGCAGCACGCTCTCTTGGCATTGGTCTTTCTGCAGAAGATATCAAATCCACCGAAGAAGCGGCACGTGCCCTTGGGAAGACCTCGCCAGAAGCTTTCACTCAGTTCCTTGGACAGAAGATGTTGTCCTCTCCTGAGTATGTCCGTAAAACCCCCCTGGCATTTGCGGCAAACCTTCCGTACGGTGGCAAGTACGGCGTCGGGTATCAGACTCCCGATGGCACCTTTACTGGTACTTACCGCTTCAAGCCGCCTTCTACTATTAACTACAGTTGATTGCACCTTTTATACTGATAGATAAGAGCTAAAAGAAAAATGGCAGACTCCAATTCACTTGCAGCGTTAATCGCAAAGGCACGTCAAAAAGGTGTTCAGTTAACTGGTGGTGCCAAAAAAGAACTGACAAAAGCTGTTCAACAGTCAGGCAAGAAAGGACAAGGCAAAAAAATTACTTCAGCAGAATTAAAAGGAGGCAAGAAAACATTTGCGCAAGCGGGAGGTACGGATTATCTGGCGACTATCGGCCGTACTTATGCGGCAGATAAATTAGCAAAAGATGTTCGCAAGCGCTTTGAATCGAAAGGTTATACAAAAGAGGGCGGATACTACACTAAGCCTGGAGCAATTACGGAAAGTGTTTTAGGGAAAGCCCAGGGGGCAGGTTATTCTTCTGATGATATCCGTTCGTACCTTGCAGGTAACTTTGCCCAAAACGAATTAGGTGACCAGGTTTCTAAATTTATTGGCGAAGGAAACTATCAATTAGACCCAACATCTGGTCGTTGGTCTAAAAAACCAGCGATTTCCATTGCGGGCGATGGTCTTACGCCTCCAATTAGTCCCGTTGTTTCAGGTACCACTAGCGGAATTTACGCTGGAATCAACCCAGATGCGGCTCCTGGCTCAACGGTAGGCGAAATAGAATATGCAACAATGATCGATCCGTATAAGATTCAAGCTAAATCTGCAGAACGCCGTACACGCATGGAAACATCCGCAAACCTAGCGCAACAAAGAATTCAGCAAGCCAACTACCTGTACAACTTAATCCCTTCTGCTTTCTAAGCGTTGCTGATATAATTAATTTTAGTTAATATCATGGACTTTAATTCTCCTGCTGCAGGCAAGGAAGCCAACAGTGGTTCTCCTTTTGATGTTCAAGGATTTAAAAATCTTCTTGACACACTTAAGCAATCAAAAGAGCAGCAAGAAAATAAAGCAAAACCTGTATACAACCCAGAGGAGTAAATATGGCTAAGAACAAAGGAGGCGGCGGTGGCGGCAATAAAGGAGGAGGCGGTGGCGGCGGCGGTGGCGGCGGCAATAAAGGAGGCGGCGGTGGCGGTGGCGGTGGCGGTGGTGGGCAACGCTCCGCGCCTGCACCAGCCCCTGCTCCCGCACCAAGGCCACCTGCGCCCGCACCAGTTACTGTTTCTGCTCCAAGGCAGAGTGATGGAGGCAATAAAAAAGAAGATAAAAAACAAGATAAAAAACAAGATAAAAAAGAAGATAAAAAACAAGACAGTCGACCTAACGTTGCAACTGCAACCCGAGCGGTAAATTTTGCGCAGGCTTATCAATCTATTGCCCAGCCAAAACCAGCAGACAAAAAACAAGAGCGTAATGATGGTGGGGGCAAAAAAGAAGATAAAAAACAAGAGCGTGTTCAAACTTTAACTGAGAAAGCAAAAGCTTTGATCTCTGGCGCAACAAGCAAAGGCATTGCCGACCCAAATAGATTCAAAGATATTCTGGGTAAACTCAAAGACCTAGGCAAAGACAAGAGAGTAGATAATTTACAGACTCAGAAAAAAGAAGCTGTAACTACAGCCAAAAACGCGCTCACACTCCCGGGCAATAATTTAACTCCTGGATTAGATGACAACAACAGCAACGCTACCTACATTACTGGGTACAGCCAAGAGGACTTAGACGAGCTGCTTGGGAGCTTGCAAGAAGATTATGGTGAAAAAATTGGAGGCCTTGAATCACAGCTTGGCGACTTAATGGGTCAATTGGGCAAACAGCAACAACAACAACAACAACCTCAAGAGACTGGTGCAAGTGAGTACGATGATTGGCTGCAATCTTTTGCAACAGAACAAGACAAGGGTTCTTTTGATCCAAATCTCTTTAGAAACTTACTTGGCGAGCTAGAATCTTCTAAACGTCGTCAGAAGGATTGGAGTGAGCGTTCAGCAAAAGAGGCTTACAAGTATTAAAAATACCCAGCCCTCAATAAGCATTGATATCAGTGCTTTTGAAGATTGGTTTCTTGAGCAGCCAGAGGATGTTCAAGAATCTTTTCATGCATTCTCTTGCGAGAATTATTCTTTTATTGAATGCTTTCTCTACGCCCGCTTCCTTGGTTATGTAGGAAACATAATTTCGTGTGAAGCTTGGATCAAGGGACAATACCCAAAGCCAGACCACAGGAAAACGCTTCTTCTAGAAATCGAGGAAATGCGGGAAGACATCCGCAAACTTCGTGAGGACATTGAAAACCTTGGTGTCAAACGTGATTCAGGCGTTGCTCGTATTGCAGCAATGGAAAAGGAACTACGTGGGACTATTAACCAGGTTGAGCAGTACACTTCCATAAAAGATCGCAAAGGCCTGTTAATGGCTGGCGCTGATCGCGCTATTCGGGAGCTAATGTTTATCTTCAAGGACGACCCAATTGAGTCGCCTCTTCACGAAGCAAGTATGAGCGTTTGGGCTCGTATGCAACTAGAAGAGTGAACCACTACTAAAATAAAAGAAAACAGTTGCTATGGCCAAAGGTAAAATGCCGCCTCAACTTCTTGAGCACTTCAAGAAAAGGGAGGCCAAAAAAGAAGACGGTAGTGAGATGAACGATAAGGAAAAACGTCGTGCTGCATTGGACAGGGCACGCAAGTATAAAGATAAAAAGCGCAGTAGAGAAGAAGACTGAGTTAGTATTCAATAACTGATTGAATAGTATCCGTGCCTTCTTATCTTCACCTGGCTTATCGAAGGAACGCACGCGCTGCCTCTAAAAACTATTCAATCAAACCTCATAAAGATATTGAGTCCCTCAAAAAAGCACGAGAGGATTTTGGGTTTTTCTGTGAGTATGTAGCGGACAAACCTCCTGCCCAGCACCACAAAGATTGGCATAGGCACTTTGTAACAGAAGAGGACAGTAGTTGTCTTTTGCGAATTGCTGGGCCTAACGTCGATCTACTTGCGCCCCGTGGGTCAGCTAAGAGCACCGTCCTGGGCCTCCTGACCGCTTGGGCCATTGGTATCCATACACAAGCTAAGAGGCCCTTACAGATCCTCTACTTGTCCTATACGGTTGATATTGCCCGTTCCAAGTCGGCAACCATCAAGCGAATCATTGAAAGCAAGCGATATCAAGAAGTTTTTCCTGAAGTACGTCTTTTAAAAAACGTCACCAGCAATGAGTACTGGTCAATTGACCACAAGTTTGCTGGCATTGACGTAACAGGTGATGAACAGTTTACCCTCTGCGCTGCAGGCCTTAAGGGTTCAGTGACCTCCAAGCGTTCACACCTGGTCATGATTGATGACGCTATTAAATCAGCCGCAGATATTTCTAACCCTGACATCAGAAAGATGATGCAGGATAACTGGAATGCTGTGATCGCACCCACCATGTTTGAAGGTGCAAGGGCAATTTGCCTTGGTACGCGCTTCCGACATGACGACATTCATTCCACTACATTCAACGAACAAAACAATTGGACCCAGATTGTCCTCTCGGCCATTCAAAATGATCCCAAGACAGGGGATGAACTTTCTTATTGGCCAGACATGTGGTCGTTGGACTACTTAAAGGAAAAGAAAAGGCAAGCACCTATTGCTTTCTCTTTCCAGTACATGAACCAAGTCATCAGGCAAAACGAGTTGTCGTTGGCGCCTGAGCTGATTGTAAAAGCGGAAATTTCAACGGAGTTTGACACGCTTGGTATTGGGGTTGACTTGTCTGCTGGTACTAAGGAAAAGAACGATTACACCGTTATGGTTTTGGGTGGTCGCATTGGCGACCGCATTCATATTATTGACTACCGCCGCTTACGCGTCATGGGCAACTTAGAAAAACTAGATGCCCTAAAAGAACTGCTCAACGACTGGTCAATTCTTGGTAAAGATAACGACGGTAATTACTTCCCCACTTATTCCACTTGCGACATATGGAGTGAGGCGGTGCAGTACCAGGCATCCCTAGAAGCTGACTTCAAGCGTGTCTGTTTGAACCAAGAGAGTCTTTATAACTTGATCTGGCACCCGGTCAAAGGCTTCCGTGCTGACAAACTTGCTCGTTTCCGTGGCATTATGGGTATGTTTGAAGACCGGAAGATTGTCTTTAATCGCTACCGTAATTTCACCAACATGTTTGAAGAGCTTACAAACTTTGGTGTTAGTAGTCACGATGACTGTGTCGACGCTCTCGTCTGGTTGGTCACTGGTCTAGCTAGAAAAGGGCAACTTCAGCTTGATTACTAAACCTAGAATTAGAAGAAAAGCATTTTTGTTGTGGGTCCGGAATACTTAGCGATTGGCTTGACGGCCATTATTTCCGCAGTTACTGGTGGTAGCTGGGTTGCAAATAAAATCTTATTGCGCCAAAGCAAAGAGATACAACAATCCTTCAGCTACACTAGTTCTCAAAAGAGAAGGATTGATATTTTGGAAGACCAAATCAACCGCATGCCAATGGAGTATGTACTTAAAGTTGACTTTTTAAGAGAAATAAAAGAAATGCATGATAATTTTCGCGAAATCAATAATAAACTTGATAAGCTTATGGAAAAGATTTTGTCGAAATGAGCTACATCCTTGAGGTCCAGGAGGACGAAAACGGAGAGCTGTATATTACGTTTCCTGAAGAAGTAATTGAAGAGCTGGGCTGGCAGGAAGGAGATATTCTTAACTGGGACGTACGTGGAGAAGGTATCGTAATTTCCAAGGTGCACGAGGCATCTGGCTATGAAGTTATAGAAGAGTAGAATACAAACAATAGCTAGAAGGCAGATGCGGTATTACGGCGGAGGCCCCGTAGGCATGGGGAACGCAGGAGTTTTTAATAACTCAAGTATCGGTGGCATTCCCGTGGGAGAAGATCCACGTTTTCCAATGTCCCAAGAACAGTTTTGGAACGAAGCCGACCGAATCAAAATTCAAAATATTCCTCCAGGGGATGTCCTGAAGCGCTTCAAGGAAATTCACGGGCCAAAATTAAAAGGTGCGTCCGTGCCTGTCAGTGATCCAATGGGATCGATTGGTAATCTGGGCGGCCTTCAAAATGCACAGTTTTTTGGGGGTCCCCAGTACGGACAGGCATTTGAGCCAATTAGCATGGATCCTCCGTATTCAGCGCAAGAACGTGCAGATGATCAAATCCTTCTTCGCTCTTTGCAAAAAGGCGAAATGGGGACTGGCCCGCAAATTGATAAAGCAATTCAAGATATTATGCAACGCACTAGCATGGGTGGCACTGGCTTGCGAGGCGTCTAATGAAAAAGAAAAAGCTAGCAAAGAAAGCCCTGGAACACCCTGAGCTTTTTGCGCCAGCAGAACTTATGTATTTTGAACGCTGGTTGCATTACAAAAAACAACAAAAGAAAACTGCTAAGATTGAAGAAAGTAACGAGGAAAATAGTTAATGGCTGTCGACGCTAAGGCCAGGCTTGACGAAATTGTTGAGTCGTACCTCGAAAAAGACTCTGGTACGGTTGTAGATACTGGTGTTGTTGCGTCACACCTAGCGCAGATGAAACTTTTTGGCATTCGCCAAGGGGTTGAGTTTTTTCCCGGACAAGATAACTTTGGTGCTCAACGCAAAGACTTTATTGATCGCGTAGTTAAATACAATCAAATTGATATCCGCCTTGATTCCATCTGGGATTATTTCCTTTGTGATGGCAAGGGTATTTTTTATATTCGTCCCACAAAGCAAAACTATCGTATTTACTACTTCAGGGAGCACGAGTACCGCAGCTACTACAACGTAGACGGTGAACTCGAAGAAGTGGTGATCATCTATAGCTACAAGGTGCGTAAGGCGGGCGGCGCTCATGACGGCATCAACGTAGCCAACGCAACAGGTTCGTCACTTACAGGTGAGCCTGGAGCCAAGCGCTATATCCGCCTTTCGATCAAGGCCAACGAGATCGAAGAGACGCACTCAGATGCTGAGATGTCATTTGAGATGCCTGCCGCAATGGCGCCAGGGCGCTCTAAGTCTTTTAAAAACTCTCTAGGTTTCATTCCTTGCGTTGAAATCTTCAACAACCCCAAGGGCTTCTCTAAAGAAGGCGTTGGTGAGTTTGATGCTTTAGCCAATCACATCGTCACGCACGATGACTTGGTGCGC
>RPOS01000231.1 GCA_003820635.1 Verrucomicrobiaceae bacterium
ACTTCGGGCTTGGCTCGCCGTCGTCTTACTATCCCATTCGATCAGCCTTTCACTGGTAGCTCCGCTGAGCAACGCACCCTTATTGATATGGATGATCGCGGTCATCCTTTTGGTGAGTTTGCGGCTCTGCTTCCTGGTCTCGTGAATTGGGTCTTGGATATGACGGAAGCTGAGATGCGTGAATACCTGATGGAGACCAACGATAAAGTTGATTTCTTTGCCAAGCATCACAAGGAACAGATCCTTAAATCCAACCAAATCTTGGATTGGATGCAGCACTGTGTGGTCTTTGATCCAGGCATCTCCACTCCTGTTGGCTTGGCTAAGCATGCGCCAGGGGGTGTGTCAAACCTGTACATCAACTGGGATAAATGGTTATATGCCAGCTACTGCGAGTTTTCGCGTGGCTCAAATAGCAACATCCTTGGTCGCAGCCGCTTTGAATCCCTGCTCATGGACGTGTGTGTCCACCAGCTCAAGCTGAACGTCTACCAATTTAAAAACACTCGTGGCATGCGGGTTGTCAACATTGCTCTTCGGGCGTTTGGTCCCAAATATGAGCAGTATCCTTCTCTTGTGGAGGTTGGCCTAAACAAGGAGGAATGGCGTACGTTCTACGGGGACATTATCGACAAAGCATCTAATGCGACAATGGAAGTGGTTGGAGAAGAACTTTGAGCAACGGACGCCACCTCATCCTTGATCTCTATGAGTGTGATCAAGCTATCCTCGATAACTACGAGGAGCTTGAACGCCTACTTGAGGTAGCCCTCAATATGGCAGGCGCAAATATCCTGCGCATCTTTGGCGAAAAATTTCAACCGCAAGGGGTCACACTCCTTGCGTTGCTGGCGGAATCACATGCTTCTATCCATTCTTGGCCTGAGCTGGGCTATGCGGCCATCGATCTATATACCTGTGGCGACACAACAAATACCCACAAGGCTGCCGAATTCTTAAAAACTAAACTCAAATCGAAACGATCAGAGGAAAAAGAACTAGTACGGTCTACAACTCCTCAATAATTCGTATACTATCTTCAGTCAGTAACTATTTAAATGACTGAAAATAAACCCAAACTTTTGTGGGTAGGTGACATTGTTGCTACCACTGGTTTTGCTCGTGTTACCGAAAACGTACTGAGCCGTCTGAAGGATCGGTATGAGATCCACGTGCTTGGCTGCAACTGGCACGGAGACTATACTCCGCTGCAACAGGAGTACTTCATGTACCCTGCCGCCAACATGTACCAGAACCAACCTTTTGGTGAGGCACGGATTCGTGAAATTACAGAACGGGTGCGGCCCGACGTAATCTTTACAATTAATGACTGTTGGATTATTAATAATCAATGGTCTCAGGTCAAAGATTTGCGCGATGAGATTGGCTTTAAGTTTGTGGGTTACTACCCCATGGACTCCTATGGCTGGTACGGCTGCTTGACCGAAACCATGCATGAGTGGGACGCAGCTGTCTGCTACACCAAATTCGGTGCAGAAGAGACGTTAAGTTCTGGTGTAGACAAACCAATCTGGGTGATTCCTCACGGTGTTACCGCTGGTCAGTTCTATCCCAAAGACAAGGCAGAGTGTCGGAAGAGCTTGGGTCTAAACCCCGATGACTTCATTGTTTTCAACGGGAACAGGAATCAATTCCGTAAACGCATCGACTTAACTATCTCGGCATTTGCCAAGTTTGCAGTCGATAAGCCTGATGCCAAGCTGTACCTGCATATGGGGCAAAAGGACCAGGGCTGGGACCTGATGCCGCTGTTCAATCGGGAGATGAACCGTCAAGGCTTGGATCCAAACGGTCGCATCATCATGACCGCACCTACGCCCCACGGTCCTTCTGTGCCTGTAGAGCTGCTTAACACTATCTATAACGTTGCTGATGTTGGTATCAATACTTGCAAGGGAGAAGGATGGGGCCTGGTGAACTTCGAACATGCTGCCTGCCGCGTAGCACAGGTTGTTCCTGATCACACCTCATGTAAGGAAATCTTTGAGGGCTGCGGTCCCCTGATTCGCAACCTTCACGCAGATGTAGACACCAACTTTGGTCGCATCATGCCGTGCCCTGACGACAACCATTTGGCAAGTATCCTTACAGATCTTTACAACAACCGCGACAAACTGGACGAAGTGGCACAGAAGTGCTACGACCGCGTCACTGATACTTGCTTCAACTGGGATACGGTTGCAGCTGATTTCAATGATGTGTTCCAAGAAGTGCTGACCAAGAAGGAGGAGCCTCAGATCAAGACCAGTAAGCGAAAAAAGAAGCAGGACAAGACGGAGAAGAAGGAGCTGACCGAGGCAACTGCATGACCTACCGGGAGGAAAGGCCCTGGGGATCGTTTGAAACGATCTGCTCAGGGCACAATTACAAGGTCAAGACACTCTCAGTCAAACCGTATGAACGGCTCAGCCTTCAAAAGCATGAGCACCGCGAGGAGCACTGGGTTGTCGTGGCTGGAACCGGAACCATCACGGTGGGCGACAGGCAACTGATCGCCTTCCCCGGGACCACAGCCCATATCCCCAAGGGGGAAGTCCACCGGCTGGAGGCTGGAGAGTCCGAACTCACGTTGATTGAGGTCCAGAGGGGCGCTCAGCTGTACGAGGAGGACATCACCCGACTCAGCGACGACTACGGACGCAAGTAGGGCGTAGGGCCTGCAGAGAGCTGAATCAAGGAGGGGGCTGCGACAACAGCCTCCTTTTTTGTGAGCGCCAAGTCTTGGGTTGAGACTCAAGTGCGGTGCGCAAGAACAGAGAATAGAATGCTTTCTACTCCCCCCTAAGGCGAATGACACTGTGGTTAAAGGGTGTAATGTTTGAAAGTTTGGAGGGAAAGCAAAGAGAAATAAAGTACGTACACTTTGGTCAAGCGGCGTCATCTAATCATATATAAAGAATAAAAAGGCCTATTCTCAGGTTTTTCTGCACTCTTGACTCCCCGCCGCGCTCCCATTACTATGTTTTGGAGCCCCAACGCCCTCCAGATGTCCCGCAACCACAAGGAAATGCCGCCTCTCTGGCGCGTCCAAGAGTTGCTGCAACTTTCCGACCAGTACCCCAGTGGCCTGGAGTGGCGCGTCAAGAAGGCATGCAACCCCGCTGGCAGCCAGGCAGGCCGCCTCAACAAGGTCAGCGGCTATTACATGGTCTGCATCGATAACGTTGTCTACCTCGCACACCGTGTCGTGTACTACTTGCGTACTGGTGCGGACCCAATCAAGACCGACGTAGTACACGAGTACTCAAACAAGGAAAAGGACAATAGGAAAAAGTTGGTCGCAAATAAAAAACATACGCAAAAAACTAAGCATCCTTCCTTTCAAGAACTTTTTGCCTAGCAATGGCCAACCTCCACCGGTCTGAAAAAAAACTGCTTGAAACTGTTAATTTTCGCTTTGTGCCAAAAATCGATCAGCTTGACGACATTGCCCTGGATAACCATGGGTACTACCACGGTTTTGTTTGTCCTCATGGCCATACCATCAGGGACAACATAAATAATTGGTGCTACCACTGTGTACACAAAATTCAATCCAATATTTGTGGCTTTGATATCAACTACCTCCATGTTGAATACAAATCCAAGTACCAAAAACTGTGGAAGAAAATCACGGTTGGCGCTCCAGGGGACTGTTGGACTATTAATGCTCCTGGGCCATACGCCCCCAGGCGTGTGTGTATGCCCTCCTATCGGTCTGCCTACAGCCACCAAAAGTCAGAGAACCTGAGCTTTCACAAGGCCCTCTACAACTGCGCCTGGGGGGATGTGGGGGGAATGATTGTGACACGTACTTGCGGAAATCCAAGGTGTGGCAACCCTTTGCATCTGGTCTCCAGCTGGAATAGAGCCATACCGCCTGAGAGCGTCCATCCGTTTGAGTTGACTTTCGAGGCGGAAAAACTTATGGCCTATGGCAAAAACAAAGAGCAGCCCTTGGTATTCAATCAGGTGTTTCGTAATACCATAACGTTTCCAAAAGATACAGAAATACCTGACGAGTAGAATACATTTAAAGGTTTACAAAATATAAATGGCACGTAGTCAGGATGTTCAACGTCAAAGGACGCAGGACAATCCTTTAAATATGGGGCAGTTTAGTCAGCTGTCTCTGCGTAATTTAAAGGGGAGCTTGGGGCCTAAGAACCAGGTGATTGGTCGCAGTGATACCAATCAATTGTCCTTTGGCGGTTATGGTGGCGGTTCTTATAACCATTGGTTTAGTTTCACAATCACTTCCAATGCTTGGATCATTGTTGCAAAAGCAGGTCCAAGGCCTAAATACATCAATACATCTGTGTACGATTTAAACCTCAACCCAATTGAAGGCAGAGGGATCTTTCAGGACGACAGTATTACCACAACAATTGACGGAGAAATCAACAATCCATATGTAGGGCACGTCATGAATGCCCAGTCAGATCTATACAATACTTTTGATCCAAACCGTCTTGACAAAGGCGACGACAGGTATTACCCCTTAAACAGGGGGACGTATCTCTTGTGTATTTCAACAACACGCAACGAACCCTTAGACTACGAGATTGGTGTTGTTATCGAGTTTCCAACTGGTGACTTTGAGTTATTACTGGAAAACTTTACGTATATCTTGTTGGAAAATAATGACTTTATTTTGAATGATCACACGGAATTCTATGAAGGCCAAGATGTTCACGACCATTCTTTAAACGAATGGGATGAAGCATGGCGGCGTGAGCACCAGGTTGACGATCGCTTCCCTGCCTTCCTTGTACCCTTTACTACAGTGCCGTGATTAAGTTCTACAACTGGTTGATTTGTAAACTGTTCAAACAATGTCAGCTTGACATCAACAAGTGCCCAACAAAATCCTTTAAGCAATACTGTGAAACAGAACCCTGGGCGCAGGAGTGTCGTATCTATGAAGATTAAATAGCTAGACGTAGAATATAAAAATCCATCAAGGTTGCCCCATGGAACACCTCAATAAATACCTGGAAGTAGCACTGGCTATCCATGCTGCTTGCTCTGCAATCTGTGCGTTAACGCCAACTCCCAAGGATGACAGACTTGTCCGCAAGCTTTACAAGCTTATTGAAATTGGTGGTTTGGTAATTGGTCGTACCAAGCAACGCTGATTAGTCAGGCAAGACCTGCGTCCAAAACACGCAACCATCATTGTCTTCAACCCATTTTTTAGTTGCGTAAGCCTCTTCTTTACTGAGGGTTACGCACTTTTTTTCGTTACCAACTTCCCAGCACATATTGATGCGAAGTCTTAAATCTTTATTACGTTTCACTTCGATACGATAATTGCCCAGCCTGTATTGTTGCCATCGCATTCCCAACGGCGCAGCCAATTTTTCCTGCTGTACTTAACGCCTTTACCACGCGAAGCAGAGTTGCTAACGTACCCTCCGTTTACCATATCTGCCTCCCCATTTGGGTCATTGTGAACAAACGCATCAGGCGTAAAACCTACGCAACAGGTCCAGTGGCCGCCCCCAGTTGGGTAATTGACATTCCCCTGGTGCAGCCAACCAACTGCTACTGGCCTGCCATTGCGCAATTCATTTTCCAACAAGGCAGCATTTCCGTTGGTAATAAATTTTGCCTTGAGCCCCAGGGAATGTAACGTGGCCAACTGTGCGTCTTTATTTGTAGTGTCTCCGTATTTAGCACGAATAGCATTGTATTCATCATCCGATTTAACCAAGCCATAATAGGCGGAGATCATCGCGCAACTAGAAGAAAAACACTCGCGGTAACCTGTGCCAGATACATTATCAAGCTGGTAAAAGTAAGGTACGGACAGTGTTTTTGAGGTGACAACGTCAATTGTATTGCCACCTGGCGTGCCAAGCTGTCGATCCATGATCTGGATAAGCTTGGTACTATATGCTGGATCTGTTGCGTAATTTTCGACTACCAACAAATCCGCGCAGTTGTTCCGACTGGTGGCTCGGTTAACACCTTTATATGTACCGTAGTCTTTGTACCAGCGGTCAACCAAGTAGCAAGTACAGGTGTACAAATCTGGGAAATCAAGGAACCCTGCTTTGATTGTTACCCATTGACCATTAATAAATTCTTGCGTATTAACTGTCGTACCAGATCCTTTTAGGCCATAATAATTGTGCGTGCCTGAAGTGTCTTTCCCCCAATTTGATTCAAGTGCCCATTGTGCAGCAACAACTTCTGGGTATTTTGCTCCAGCATCTTTACCGGCTTTCATCACGCCGTCCCAAGTATTGGGATAGGTTTCTACTGGTTGCGGTGCCGTGCGGTACTTGACGGCAAACGCTTCTAGTACTTCTTTTGAAGTCTGTGATTCAAACCAATTCCACGCATCAATTTGATGCGGTAGTTTTTTAAAATATTCCGCTGCTTCTACAAGTTTTATTGTCATTGCTAGTCAACCAACGGTGGGGTAACAACTGGAAGCATGTCTGGAACTAAGATCCAAGACTGCGTATTTTCATCCCATTCATAGTTTTTGCCGTCGTTGGGATACGGGACTGGAGCTTCCCACTTGCCGGTTACTGGATTGCGCGTCCAGCTGGGATAGGGCTGGGTTAGATCTTCTTGGGTTGGCCAGACTGGATATAACGGACCAGTAATAAACTGAGCGAGTTCATCGGTATCTGTAGTCGCTTCAATAGAGTCGTTTTTATTTGCGCAAGTAGTACGAATCAGTTGTCTCCAGGTTTTTGTGTCTGCATCTGCGGGAGTACCGTCATCGAATTCCCTTACAATCATCCAATCAGTCGGAAATAATAATGTATAAGCAGTCTGCGAAGTTTGCTGCTTCCATTGAGTCACAAGTTGTGTGTGATCTTTGGGAATTAAATTGCCGTCTTGATCGTATCCCCAGTAGAAACGTTGGTCATATACCGGGGGATCAGGTACTTCCGTAATTCCAATCGCAGCCCTATCTTCTGGGGAAGATAATCTCAGCCAGTTAGCAGGGTACTGCGTTCCATCTGGCGTAACAAAAGCAACATCTGGAGAAAGAGGCTTGCCGTCTAAAAGAAACATTTTGTGCGTCTGCTTATCTAATATATTTATTTTAACCCAGTTTGGCGTTGACTTCACGGTTGACATGGCTTAGGATCCTAGCCCAACTCAATCAATTCATGACAACCCTCCAGGCCGCATGGGCCCAGTTTAAAGCGGAACGTTCTATTACCCTTTGTCCAACCAGTCTGACTTCCGATTACACAGTGCTGGATAAATGGGTAAAACTTTGTCCCATCCAAGATCTTACCCAAGGTCGGCAAATAATGACGTGGGTGCTCCAGCAAACTCCTGTTAAAACTAGCAGAAGAGTTGCAATGTACATAAAAAGTTTGTACAGATGGGCTTCAAACGAAGACATTCGTCTTATTGAACGTAATCCTATTATTTCTTTTCGCATGCCTAAGCCTCCACAAGAAGACGAAGAAATAATTGTTATCCCGCGCAACGAGACAGCAATAGTGCTCATAGCCCTTGAAGGGCATCGCAGAAAACCTACTTCCGATTGGGCGGCTTACTCAGAGTTTATGCTGCAAACAGCAATGCGTACAGGAGAAGTACGTGCTTTGAAATGGGAAGATATTAAAGAATCAAAAATATTAGTGCATTCCAACTATACACTTACCCATGGACACAAAAACTCAACAAAAACAAATAAAAAACGCTGGGTACCTATTAACGCACGTTGCCAAGAAATATTAAAAACTCTTCCGCAAAAAGATGAGTACATTTTTCCATATAACCGAATGGCTTATCAAAGTTATTTTTATGATCGCATGAAAGAATTATATTTGGCGGGGCTTGCCACTCATCGCTATCGCCCATATGATCTTAGGCATACGGCAATTTCCCGTTGGATCGAAGCTCAAATACCAGTGGCCCAGGTGGCAGCTTGGGCGGGAAACAGCTCAGAAGTTATTTGGAAACACTACTGCAATGTAACCCAGGAATATGAAATGCCAACTCTCTAGCCTTGTTCCCTAATGGGGCGAGATGGTTATACATGGCGGGCAAATTCGCCGTGCAAGCCACAGCGAAGTGTCATTACGGCTGCTGCACACTCTTCTTTGGAATCAAAAGGTGGGGTTTTGTGCATTTTGTACTGATACCACACGCTACCGATCCATTTGCGTGCGGTCTTGTTCCAAGAGACACCCTTAACACCTGAAGTGTTCCGCTTAGAGCGCTTGGCGTTACACATGTTTTCTGTGTGAGTAGAAGCACGCAGGTTTTCAATTCTGTTGTCTTGGGTGTCGCCATTGATGTGGTCAAGCACTGCTGCGGGGTCGTTACCGTGCATGGCCCAGATAATTCGATGCACTAGGTACTTCTTGTACTTAATGCCTACGACAAGGTAGCCCCTGCCGTTAACGCATCCTGCTTTGCTGCCGGCTTGTGCCATCGTGGAGCTGGTGTTGCGCCAGTAAATAGATCCATCGCGATACTCAAAAAGATCGCAAAGCTCTTCCTGGGTCGGAGTTCGTGTCATCGGGCGCGGGCGTATTGGAAGGGGTGCTCGGCAAAGGCGGCGTAGATGTAGGTGGCACCAGAACCGTTGGTTCCATCAAAACTGCTGCTCCTCAACTTAAAACCATTACTAAGACAATCAATCAGATAGGTACTGTCTTCTGCATTGCTTAGATTGGCATATAGGTTTTTGTCGGAAACGTTAGAAGCGCTCCTACTTGTATCATGCAAAACCCAGTTGCCAAAGCTTACCGAGCTAGACGCCTTGATCATCACCCACCTCGGCCTAAACCCGGTATACACAAACGGCCCATCCGAGCTGCCGTTGCCGGTGTAGCTGCCGAAACTAGAGTACCCGACTACTGGGGCGAAGCAGTAGGCGACGTAGGTGTATCCGTTTACGTTCTGGTCAGTCGTATAACTTGTCGAGAATACTGTACTGGTAGGCGCAGACATTGTGCCGTAGGTTGTATTGACAATTGATTGCGCTGCTGTCGTATTGAGATACATTGCGTATTGCCAAGATGTCAAAGATTTATGTTTTACATGCCAATCTGCAGTGCCGTCTCGCCGTTTAATAATGATTAACTCGGGGGCAATGCCTAATCCGTGCCCGATGGTATCCGTGCCGTTGCTAGTGCGTGTCCCCGTATAAGTAACCACCGAGAACCCCGCGCTCGGATTAGCCCGCACCTGACTAGAGATGGAGCCTTGTGTGTTCGTGACGGTGGAGCTGACGGCGTCCCAGCACCAGGCGGCGTAGGTTTGACCGGAAGTGTTAATGTCAGTGCCGTAGTTAGGAAGTATGCTGAATCCGTCTGAGTTGAACGTGTCAAAGTCTGAACTGCCAGGCATCGAAAACTCTGCGTATGTCAGGTTGCTCCAAACAACCTTTCTGCCACGCACAGTATCAATTAAGTTGTTATTACCAGCTGTGCTTCGCGTTTTAATCCACACCAGATCCGGCGAGAACCCCAACCCCGAGATCGTCTGCGTGCTGCCATTGCCGGTGTAAAGCTTGGTGTCGAACACCGTGCTCGGGTTCACGATGGTCGGCGCCGGGAGGTTAGCCGTACAGAGCGCCTTGAAGCCGCTGGGGGCGGTGTACGCGAAGGGGCGTTGGCCGAAGTTGACGACTGCGGTGGTTGGTCCTGTATTGCTTGCGTAATATGAGGATGCGTTACTACCTAGAGACAGACCTGATACGCTGCCTTGAAGAGCATTATTCTTGTAGTAGTAGACAATACCTGAGGCGGCATCTATCGCAATTCCTATGACATCATTGATTGACCAAGCACCACCAAATGCGACCCAGTTAGCGCCGTTGAAGCGCTGCCCATTTGAGGCGTAAGCGCTCAGAACGCTAGAGTTGGGATCGCCAGCAGTGATGCCAATATGTTCGCTGGTAGAGTTGCTAGGGCTTGTTGTGATCGTGTATTCACAGTACCAGTTGCCGCTAGTTGGATAGGAAAATGTAGATCTAAACCTACGGCCGGCACTACCGGACTTCAGGTTTCCATCTGACAATCCGGTGGTCGAGTAGTACAGGGGATTAAATGTGGGGTAATTCCCCCTCACTTCCCCGCCAAGCCCAGTATCTACCTCGCTGCCATTAGTGGGAACGTCTACGAGGCTGTCGTTGCCTGCACCAGCGGTGACACTGAGGTTGTTCGGCGTCCAGTTGTTGCCGTTGCCGGAGCTGTCTTTACCCAGCGTGGTGGCAGTGGCGGCGGAGTTATCCGCGAAATCGAGTTTGAACCCGTTGGTGCCGTAGCTGCCGGTGAAAGCCTTAGGCATCCAGACGCCGGTGGCGGCGGAGAACTCACCGAAGCTGGTGGGGTCTAGCGCTTGGCCGTCGATGAAGTGGATGTCGGCGAGGTAGCCGTTAAGGTAGTAGCTCCCGCTTGCAGTTCCTATAGTGTGACTTGCGGCCTGATTGATGCCTAGGTCGGAGTTTTGCGCTGGATAGTTTGTAGTCGCAAAATCCGTTATCTGAGCGCCATTGACATACAACTTCATGCGATTTGACGCTGTTGCCTGAGTTGTATCAGTGGCCCATACAATATGATACCAGGCGGACACATCCCGGAAAACCTGCGTGGTTTGCAGTGCGTATAGAGAGTTTTGCGCTACTTCCAAGGCGCCATTAGCGTTAAAATCTAAACCTAGGACGGTGCTATCGCTCAGGCTAGGTCTGCAGTCAAAAATCAATTGCAACGTTCCTAGCTGACTCCTCTTCACCCACCCCGCCCAGGTCCACGTCTTGCGGTTGCCGGCTGATGCGGGGGTGCGGCTGAGAAAACTGCTGTCGGCTGAGTTGAAGCGGAGGGAACGTGAAATAGAATAACCTGCGCCACCAGCTTGGCCACTGGCTCCAACTAAAGCACTGTCGTGAAAAAGGCTCATGACGCAAGTTACCTATTTATAAGTAGTAATCAGTTGTTCCAGGGGAGCCCTGCTGCTTTGCTTGGGGCACGCTGTTCATCAATCTGTGACTGAAGTGCAGCTTCTACATCAGCCACCTTTTCTTCTGTCAATGCAGCCTTTACCCATTCAACAACAAGATCTTCGGTCAAGCCTGCAAATGGAATCAAAGCATCCGGACGCTCAAAACCAATGGAGCCATAGGCACCAGCACTGTAGGTGTCATCTTTGGCATCGACGGTGTAATGAGCGGTGTACACAAAACCATCTTGAGTTTCACGCTCAAGTTGGGAGATCTTCCAGGTGAAGACAGTGGTGTTTTTGGCGGTCATGTCAATAATGTTTCCGTTTTTTAACTATAGCAAATTATGAGTAGTTTGCCGTAAATACAGTGTGAATACTGGTACTGGTACGAACAACATAATCGACCCTATCCACGGCTCCCGAAGTTGTCGTAAGTGTTGGTGCGGTGCCTCCAGCAAAATCCCAATAGCTGCCCCAACTGATAGTGCCAGCGCCAGCGCCTTGGATAATAAAGATTGATCCGGTTTGACCAGCGGTAATGTTACTTGGGTTAGCGAGGGTACGGCTACCTCCGCTGATGGTAGCGGTGAAATTGCAATTAGCAGCAAAATCGGGAGTAATTGTCCCACTATCCGTCAGGGTACCGATTTCAGCAACAGCACCGTTTTTGACGGTAACAACCCCATTTTGACTAATACGTACACGCTCGGTAGGAGAAGAAGCCCCGTCCGCAGTAGTGGAGAACACTAAACGGCCCGGCATGTCGTTAGTACCGGGGGTGCCGTCTACGGCTACCTCAATGGCCGCTGCAGCTGAATTAAGGCTAGAGCCATCAGCGCCAGCAAACACAATTCTGCCGAGTGCGTCTCCGTTCTGGACAGCCGCAGAAGATCCTGCGCCAGTCCCACGCGACTTGCCTATGACGATATTTACAGGGTTTGTGTCATTTCTATTTAACAAGAATGTAGCAAGAGTAAGATCAGCGGCACCTGCCTCTACAAATATCTGAGATCCGGTAGCGTCTTGGAACCCATTTGCAGCGCTACGCGCAGTAGACGTGCCAACTAACAGCCTGCCGGAGCTGTCGATTCGGGCGCTCTCACTCGCTCCATTACTGCGAGAAAAGATCACGCTGCCTGTGTTTGTTTGCAGATTTAGACTGGCAGATCCACCTTGATAGATCGTCCTTCCGCTACTGCCTAAGTAAATGTTCCCTTCAACGTGCAATGTGTCTACAGGATTAACGCCAATCCCTACGTTGCCTCCCGCCGGATTAAGAATCAACGGGCGATAGCTGACGCCATTTTCAACCGCTTGAATTTGCCAGTTTGCGTTTGTGGAGTTTGCAATCGACAACTCCATCGAGTTGCTTGCATCTGTCGATTCAAGCTTCAGATAGGTGTTACTGCCGGCTTTGCCTCCGGTGCGGATGCGGCCGACACCGCCAACCACGTCAAGCAAAGTGCCAGGGCTACTAGTCCCCAGACCTAAGAGGCCATCGCTGGTGAGGCGGAGGCGCTCCGTGTCATTTGTCTTGAGCTGAATACTTCCAGCATCTACTGCGTTCAAAGTAAGCAGGCCTGTTCCTCTATGGTTGATCTGACTGGATGCATTTGCTCCACTATTGGTTCGAATCAGTCGCAGGCCAAAATCAGGATAAGTAGTATCTCCAATCAGGTTAATAACCGCAAGGTTATTGCCTGTTGCTCCCGCACCAACGCTGAATTCTGTTGTTGTTCCGGGATTTACTACTTCAACCTTTGCATCCGAAATACGAAAGCGCTGAGACCCATTAGTTGAGATGGCTACTTGGTCTGCGCCGGGGGAGTAGATGCCAGTATTTGAGTCTCCATTAAAACTAATAGATGGGCTACCAGCAGTCCCACTGGGGACAGAAAGGCTAGAGCTAAAA
>RPOS01000232.1 GCA_003820635.1 Verrucomicrobiaceae bacterium
GCAAGCAGCAGTACATTAAAACAAGTTTGCTCAACCGTATTGTCGGAAGGTGGGTATGAATTGCGTGGTGCACAGTCTGCAATTGGAACTCCCATTGCCTCTCCGCGTGATTTAACAGTCATCTCCACTGAGTATCCTGTTATCTCTATTCGCCTTAAGTCGACGCGTCTTGATGCAATCGTCATCTTGACTGCATTGTCAATCATGGGTATTACCAACAACTCAGACTACAACTGGAAAGTAATTGTTGGCGGTACTACCACGGCTGGTTCCTGGGATAACACTGGGGCAAACTCGTCGGTTGAATACAATATCACTGGCACGGCCTTCACCATTGGTACAGGACGCGTCTTGGCCAGTGGTTTTGCCACGGGTTCTAATCAAGGATCGACCGTTATTGACATCTTGAAAGAAGCGTTGTTTGCTTTCCAGCTGGAACGCAATGGTCTCACGGGTACAGCTACAGAATTAACTTTGGCATGTAGTAGTGCACAATCTGGTTCTGATGTACTTGCATCTATGGACTGGGAAGAGGTAAGCCGCTGAGGCGTTAATAACTGATAAACTAGTACTATTGCCATGTGACTATGTATACCCCTGCCCCTCAGCAGTACCAAGTAGCTGAAACCCCTCAGGTTCAACCCGTTCCTCAGCCCCAGGACAAACCCAAAGCTCCTGCCAAGTCCAAGGCTGGTGGTGATGTAGGTGCATTCATCCAGCAATGCATCTCTCTGTGTGCTTACCTCAAGGAGCTGGAGACACAGTCACACCTTATCCACCTCAATATTGAGGGTTCAAATTTTCTTGGCTTACATAAATTTTTAAAAAAACAATATGAAGCGCACCTTGAACAATTTGATACCCTTGCTGAGTTTATTCGCAGCATGGATTATTTACTTCCTATGTGTAGTAGTGGGCTTAAAGATGCAGCTCCTCCTATCCAAACTGTAACTTCCTACAAAAGCACTGAAATGCTTGGTGTATATTACAAAAATCTTGAGGAGCTTGGCATGAAAGCCAAGAAGCTAGAGCCTATTGCTGCCAAGGTAGGGGCCATTGATATTCAAAACTACATGGCGGATCTTGTGGGCCAAGCATTTAAAGCAGCTTGGAAAATTAAAGCTACTCTGCGGAATAACTAGTGCCTGAACGTATTGATCGACGTTTGGATCCGAATAAGCGTTATACAAGCGAAGCCTTTGAAAATTCAGCCGCCGTATTGGGTGCCCTAGGAGCAATTGGTTCTCCTGTTTTGGGGTATTCACTTTCTTCTGCAGCCGCGCCAGAAGGGGAACAGTTAATCGACCGTGCCGCGCTTGCCGGAAAATATTTTGACAAAGATATCGATCCACGTCTTAAAGATATCTTTTTAAAAGAAGGTGGTTATGGTTTGCAATTCAAGTCAGGCCCCATATTGCAAGAGTTGATCCCCTCTACCAAAACACCTTTTGTTCCTGCTGACCTTTCATTAGCCGGTAAGTATGCAGAGCAATTAAAAGAAGTACAGCCCGCCAATTATCAAGCAGATATTATTACCGTAACGCCAGGACCAAACCCTGCACGTTTTGCAACTCCAGAACTAACGCCAGCTGAGATTGGTGAAGGGGGCGCAAAAGGGTATCTTTGGGGTAACCCAAGTGAGCCGCAATGGAGTTACGCACGGGGTAACACAAGGAAGGAAACTGTTGTAACTGCTAATCCAACGTTGTACATGACTCGTTTGGATTTAATGCCAGAAGCAAAAGGTAAATTTAAAACCACAGGTGAAGTCGTTGCTGATCCCAGCTTGATTACAAACCGTGCATGGGGGCAGCGCGGCACAAACGAAGGAGATATTTATTTCCCAAAGGAAAGCATCAAGGCGCGTGGAGAAGTTACTGCTGCAGATCTCTACACAAAACTTGAAAACTATGGATTTGCTCCTCCTCCTATAACCGATGTCAATAGGCCAGATGAATATTTTATGCAATTGGCAAACCGCGTTGCAAAAATAGAAGGCACTCCTGGAAAGCCTAAACCTTTAAATCAAGTTCTTTTAGAGACGGCTTCACCTGTTCCTGCATTAGGAGAATCAAATCGTGAGCGGGGCAGTGTTCCGATCTTTAAAGACTTCGATGTAGAAGGGGCAACTGCAGAACAAAAAGCAAGGGCTGGAATCAATAAAGTATTCATTGACCCAATGAATCCTTCTAGTTATGACAAGCCATTAAGCTGGGATTATGTACATGTAGGCAATAAAGAAAGAACGCTGACCCTGCCTGCTGACATTGTTAGGGAGCCCTCTACGTTTGCGGGACAGATGTTTAGAAACATTAACCCATTGACCACTGGTGGTTTTGTTGCTGGAGCGTTGTATAGCCCAGAAGTTTTTGAAGATTTACAGCAGGGTCGTTATGGCTCTGGCTTGTTAAAGGCAGGTGCCAGTGCAACTACAGGTGCTTTGGCGGAAGGTTTAGTGCGTAGTGGTGTAACCAAGGCCGCTCAAGCAGGTATTGCTGCTCCTGCTCGTGCTTTAGCAATAGCGAATCCAGTGGTTGCGGCTATTGCAACAGCAACATTAGCACCTGGATCTTCTCCTCAACCGCAAGCAGTTGGCTCTTATAAAGGATCAACTGTATTCCGAAATCCGCAAGGGGCTTTGGTTGCTGCTCCAGGTGGCAAGCCAGTTCGCTTAGGCCAAGCTGTTAAAGGAGGAAAACAAACTTTTGTTCCCTGGGGCTCTGTTGCAGGAACTAAAGTTGGACCACGGGTTGTTGGCCGCCCTTGGTGGGATCTTGGTCAATTCATCGGACGCTAATCAGTCCAGTGTTCAAGTCTATGGCAGTTGCAGCATAACGGAATACATTTCTTTATTTCCTCTTCGATGCGGCGCCAGCCGTATCCATGGTTAACCATATTTGATATGTTATGGTCCTTATCACCAACGTGGTGGAACTCAAGGACACGATGATCATCCAACCCACAGTGCTGGCAATTCAAAGTCTTCTTGTACTCAAGAAACTTTTGTCTATTGCGCTGGAGCTTTTCTTTGGAGGTTGGCACCAAAGCCAAGCATTACTGCAGTAAATATAACAATAAATTACTGGTCGCTTGTGGTTGTTGTTTCGTAAAGGAAATGATCGGACGTTTCAATCATCCGTGAATTCTCCACGCTGTACTCAGTTAAATCAATCTCATATCCAGGATTCTTTTCAATCCGATTCTTGAGCCATGCATCGTCGTACCAGATGATTCGGTTATTGGGATAAGCGTAGAAGTTGCCATCATCCATCCGGAAGAAATGCGCACACTTGTGCTCAGGTGTTTCGCTGAAGTTTGTATTAAGAGTTGATTTAGATTCCCATGACCAGTCAAGGGTGAACATGTAGATGCCGCCTTTCTTCTCCCCTTTGAAGTTGATCAGCTGCGCACGTAAGTTTGAGAGGCGTGACCTAACCTGCACATCGATATACGGAGAGAAACAATCCCACCACATGCACTCATTTAATTCGGGCTTAGGGGCATCTGGCTTCCAGCAAAGAGCGTGGATTGGACGCCTTGTCCAGTTGACACCATTCTCCAGGAACACCTCAAATAAAGGCACGCGTTTCTCCAGGGATGCCACAGAGTGTACGTCGCATAACGTCACATCACCATGGCCTTCTTTATGGTTGTATAAAAATTCGTTTCGGATGTAGCAGGTAAATGTAGGCAGGTTGTGGTTCAGGTAACTCATCTATTGACCATGGTGAATCGGGATGATAGGGATCGAACCTACGACTTTCTGTTCCCAAAACAGATGCGCTACCGCTGCGCTACATCCCGAGTTTAAGTGATGGACCAGGTGTGTCGCCTTCTAGGCTATGTGCCTAACGCGTACAGGGACCTGGCCTCTATCACTCAGTAGTATAACAAAAAATCTCGGTTGCTCAAGCCGAGATCTAGAACTAACTACTTACCGCCAATACCTACGGGACGAGACGTGTGTATTGAGCACTGAAAGTATAGCGCGATACTTGTCCTACGATTTACTTGCTTGATAGCGGCGGGCTGCACGTCCAGCTAACTTTGCTTTCTTGGTGTTTGAAACAAACTGTTTGCCTTCGCGACTAGCGGCGCGTTTCTTTTGGTCTGTTTCTGTACGTTCTTCTGGCGACAATGAGGCCCAGGCTTTTTCTGGAAGGTAACGCTTGGTGTATCCCTTTTGAATTGCCTTATCCATCACTTACTGTCTTTGTATTTTTGTGCAGCAGACTTAGCTTTTTTCCTTTTTGCATACTCGTCTTTGGTCATCCACTTTTCTTTGTTCCACTTCTCCAGGGACTTTTGCTTTTCTCCTTTACCTCCTTTGTATCCACCGCCTGCAGACTTGTATTCACTTGCAACAAGCTGAGCTTTCCGTGCCGAAGTTATTTAGCCTCACGGCTACGACCATTCCCCTGGTTTTCCGCCACGACCTTCGCGCATTACACGATTCTTAATACGTTCGCGAAGATCAGGTTTGGTGTACTTGCTTTTGTCTTCAGTCATAACTTCCTCGCTCTTTATTGTCTTTACGTTCTTTTAGTATTTTAGCCCACTTACATTCCTTGGCATTTACCGCCCAGTTTGCAGGCGGATTGGGGATTACTTTTTCTAAATCCCAAAAATATTTTTGGAGGCGGTCAGCCTCCGATAAACGATGCCTTTGAGGTTTACTCAAAATCTTTGAAAGAACGGGAAGACGACGGGTCTGCCTTGCTACCAAACTTTTGCATGATCTCATCCATTGATTCAATGCTTTCGCAACGCATCAAGATGTCAGAGATGGTGCCAATGGTTACGGCATGTTCAGAGCGTGCAGCAAAAGCAAGGGCATCACGCAGGTGATTGACTGCCTGGTTGACTGAATCCTTCACCTGCGTCGAGAGTGCCATTTGCGATTCCGTTGGTTGTTTGGTCAGTATAAAGGTTGTTGTCATTTGCTTGCCTCGATAGCAATAAACTTTCTAGAAGTTTGTTGTGGTTTGCGACCAGGGACTTGCCCTCTTCTATCGCTTGTACATAGTCTGGCAGCTTTTCCATTTAAATCAAATACGGAGAACTTGAATAAACAATACGGTTTACTTTAGTTCCCAAGGTGGGTAAGAAGGATATTGTACAGCCCAATGCAGCTGTACCCACGCATTGAAAACTCATAACAGATGTTAGTGGTGTCGCAGTCCCAGGACTCAGTCAACGGGTTGATACCGGAGAAGCGGGCGCCTTCTGCAAAAGGACGTGCATAGTACACGCAAAAACAATTGAAAGTTGCAGCTACGCCAAGGCGAGGTGGCATATCAAAAATACGTGGACCTTTGAAGATGTCATCCTCAGCGGCAAGGCGTGTAGCCCAGCTGTCATAAATCCAACGATGACTTTGCACATCCATGGGATGCACACTGTAAGGAGAAGCAATGTCATCATCAACCCAGAAGAGCTGGCTAATTTCTTCGGGGTCAAAATCAATGTCAGGTTCAATGAACACAACTTTGTTGTAGTACTTGAGCCCAACTTCTTGCTCAGCTTTCTCCAGGCATTCGTTGCGGGCCTCGGCTAGATACTTAACGCGATCCTCTGCACGCACTGATCCAAAGTAGGGCCAGTCTTTTTTGATGCATTGGATCCATACATTGTTAAGTTCTTCTTTTAGTTCGGGCTCGATTGATTGCAGATACTCAACACTGCCATCGGTTGAATCGTTCTCAAACACAGATAGGTCAAATGTGATGCCAGGATTTTCATCCTTGAGGCAAAGGAGCTGGTCCTTCCACCCAAACAGGAAAGGCTCCCTGTTGCGAATGATGCTACAAATCAATACCCGCATTGGTCCAGTGCCTTAGAAAGTTCTTTGATGTCAGCTTCTTTGATGAAGTGGTTGTTGCCAATGTAAAACGAATGGGTATGCATCCGCTCACTGTTGGGGAGGGCAATTAAAGAGTTGTAGTCTTCCATGAAGGGCTGACGTAGGAGGTTGCCCACCAAAAATGGACGTGTCTCAATACCAATCAACTGGAGAAACTTTTTAATTTCTACGGCTGTTTTAGATTCTTTGCAATGAAACGGAAGTGTCATTGCACTGTTGCCGGTAGGTTCTGGCAGGGTATCGAACCAAGAGCGGCCAATCATTTCTTCCCTGAACAGCGCATAGTTTTTATTGCGTTGTTCATTCCAGCTGTCAAGTTTTTTTAGTTGGACGCGTCCCAGGACTGCCCCTGTTTCTACGTTGCGGAAGTTGTAACCCTTGGTGGGGAACAGGAAGGTGGGGTCAACATCCGGATACTTTTCTTGGATTTGACTCCGGTAAGACGGCAGCATCTCACGCGATAAACCGTGAGAACGCTTGGCACGCAACAGGTTGTAAAGACCTTCGTCCTGCACGCAAACCATTCCACCCTCAACGGTGGTCATGTGGTGGCCAAAGTAAAAGGAGAAGGTGGAGCCAATGCCTGTGTTGCCGACCTTCACATTTGTTTTGGCATCACGGGCGCCGTGAGATTCACAGCAGTCTTCAATGATGGTTGCATTGGGCCACAGCTCTTTGATCCTGCCCATGTCATTGGAGATTCCCAAGACGTGCGTCAGGTAAACGATGTCAGGCTCTAGACCTTTTGAGGCAAGGTCCTGAGCTGACTCTTTGGTTGGGCTGTAGGTTTCATAGTCAATGTCATAGAAATATACGTTGTGATGTTGTTGACAAAAGGTCGAGATGTTAGTAGCCCAGTTGATGGCTGGTGCAAAAATTGTCAGCTGTTTTTTGCCAGGGAAGTAATACTCGTGTACTGCGTCTAGCAGTAGAAAGTTGGCAACGGATCCGTTGGCTACATACAGAGAGTGCGGCACCCCTTGCCATTCACTCCATTCGTTTTCAAACTGGCGGCACTCAGGACCGTTGGTGAATCGGTCGGAAGTCAGGATGAATTTTGCCAGCGTCAGGCGCTCCTTCCATCCAATTGTGTTTTGTTGGAGCGGCCAGTTGAACACCATCATGACTAAGCGTTGTTTTAATGGTTATACTTTAACCACGCAGATATGGCAAATGAAACGCGCACTGATCACCGGTATTACTGGCCAAGACGGCTCGTATTTGGCACGCAACCTAATCGATAATGGCTACAAAGTTTGTGGTGTCGTCCGGAACCACACGCTACCCAACCATCTCGAGAAACTGAAATGGGCTTTTGGCGGGGAGCTGCCAGGGGATGTGTCGGTTGAATACTCGGATCTGACTGATGCACCTTCCTTGACCAGGGTGATCCAGGACTTTGCGCCTGATGAGGTATACAACCTGGCTGCCCAAAGCCATGTGGGTGTTAGCTTTAAGTCGCCCGTCAGTACGGCAGCGGCAAACGCTATTGGTGTAATGAATGTTCTGGAGGCATGCAGAGCGGGGGCATCTAACCCACGTTTCTACCAGGCCTCTACCTCCGAGATGTTTGGGAAAGTCAAATCGTTTCCACAAGATGAAGAGACTGGTTTCTATCCCAGGAGTCCTTACGGTGTCGCCAAATTGTTTGGCTATTGGCTAACCGTCAATTACCGCGAAAGCTACGACATGTTTGGTGCCAACGGCATCCTATTCAATCATGAAAGCCCCATCCGTGGTGATAACTTTGTAACCAAGAAGGTGACCAAAGGATTGGTTGCTGTAATGCGCAATAAAATTCCTGTGCTGGAGCTTGGGAACTTGGAAGCTAAACGCGACTGGGGGCACGCAAAAGATTATGTGGAAGCTATGCGGCTGATCCTCCAGCAAGAAACGCCCCAAGACTATGTGATCGCCACGGGTATCCAGCACAGCGTTCGACAGTTTTGTGAGATTGCTGCTGACTACCTAGCGCTGGAACTGGAGTGGCGAGGGGAAGGTGTCAATGAAATTGGGTACAGCCATAAGCTGGGCAAAACAGTCATTGCCATCAACCCACAGTTCTACCGTCCAGCTGAAGTCGACACTCTCCTGGGTGATTGCACCAAGGCGTATCGGGAGCTTGGTTGGGAGCCACGCATTGGTTTTGAAGACCTTGTGAAGGAAATGATTACCTACGATTTGGCAACCGTCTAAAGGTCAACGCGTAAGTAGGGCTCGCCTTCTTGGGTTAAACAATCCTCGAAGGCGTTTGCTTTTGCTGTGTCCACGTCATCAAAAGCCACACCATTCCTGCTGCGGTGCTCAAGCTTTATGAATGACTTGAGATCAATAAGTGGATCACAGTAATAGAAACGAGTAATGTTACAAGCCATGCCAAAAGCGCAATCCATTTGATCTTGATGCAAGTCCAGGCAATTTGCAACAAAACTCCCAGGCAGGACAACCAACCCTCAATGCCCAGTCGGATTTTTGTTAGTGGATCCAATGGGGTGCTAGCTGAATGATCGCTGCCACAAGCATAGCCAACAATATTGTCAAGACAACGAGTTTAAAGTCTTCCATTCTTAGTTTGAAACCTGCTATATTGTAGCCAATATACAAAACCTGTAATGGTTGCTAAACTGAATACATCAGATCCTTGGATTGATGCCAAGGACCAGCAACCAGAAATGATGCGGTCTATCAATAGGACCGCTGCCAGAATTACGCTTAACGGAAAACGTCATTACACGACGCCGTTACCCACTGGACCAGCGCCGTCCGTAACTACTATCATTAGTGAAACAGCTTCCGAAGCAAACAAACGGAAGCTCGAGATGTGGTCTAAGAATAATCCAGGTGTCAAAGAACAAGCAGCCGAGCGGGGCACTGCCATTCACTATGGTATGGAGCAGTACCTTAAAGGGAACAAGACTCCGGAAATCAAAGATGAATATTCGGACTTTTGGGCTGGCATGCCGGCGATTCTGGATCAATTCCAGGAAATCCTTTGGGCCGAGTCTCCGGTTCTGGATAAGTTTGACTTCACTATTGGTGCTGATGACGTTGCTCGCGTCTGGGGTTGTGACGGAGAAGGACGCGCTTGGGCTGGTGCTCCTGATATTATTGCTGTGGCTAACAATAAACTGACGCTTGCTGACCTAAAGACCAGCGTCAAACCCTACAGTCGCAAGTGGCCTAAAGACTTAGAGAAGGGTACGCCTGAGTGGCGTGATCTCTTGGGTGGTCATCTGAAATTTAAAAAGACTTGCAAGCAGCTCGCTGCGTATGACATCGCTATTGAGCAGACCCTTGGCATGAGAGTACAACAGGCGGCAATCTTAGTGTCGACGCCTGTTCGTACTCAAGTCTTTAAGATTTCCAGGCGCTTCCTGGATTCCCTAAGAGAAGATTGGCTGAAGATCGTTGCCGAATACTACAGCCAAATTGAGAATTGCAATGTTTACGACCCAGATTTAATTTAAATCCAGCTCAGCGCTTAGCCCCTGGTTTAGGCCTCTTGCCAATGCCAACGGTGCGACTACCGCCAATACCACCAGTGCGACTGCCAACATTTGCATTGCCAAGCCCAATGGCTGCGCTGCCAAGACGATTTTGCAAGTTGCTAAAACTACCTGAATAACGCTTATCGTTATTCATTGCATTTTGTTGCGCAGGCGTATAAGTGCGTGGCGGACCGGCAAGGTCAAAAGAAGGAGTTGGAACGGGTGCAGGAGTAGGAGCGGGAGTAGGCCCGCGACCTGCTGGACGCTTTGTTTGTACTCCTTTAGGCAAAGGCCGAGAAGTTGCCTTGACTGGCCCTGTTGTTACCGAGCCGCGAGGAGTACCTCCTGCTCCGGTTTTACTAGCGGCGCGAGGAGTTGGGGCAGGTTTCTTGGGGGCTTGTGCTTTGGGAGCAGAAGGGGCGGCTTTACGAGGAGCTTGTGCTTTGGGAGCAGAAGCTGGTGTTTGTTTTGGGGTGCGCTCGGGTTTTGGCATTCCTTTCTTGCCGCTTGCTTTGTCGACAGCACTTTTTACAGACTTTTGGCGGTTGCTAACGCTACGATTGTCTTTCATGGTAACAAGACTTATAAACTAATTATATCGAAGTAATACCCTGTTCAATTTTTTGGCATGATCACAAATAAAAACCTGAATAGCAAGATGGAGAACCGCAGGCGTCACGCATGGGATATCGCATGCCAGGTGGTTGTGGTTACACGGGAAGATGCCTTGCAGGTATATCAACGATTAATGGAACAATTTGAAATCATGGACCCTATTGGTGAGTCGCATAAGACTTACTGATTTGCAGAAACTTGTAATGGGATCTTTGGGTTGGCAGCCGTAGGATAAGAAAACACAAATCAAACCCTCACCATGGACATCAACGTCTGTACGGGTGAGTGGATGAATAGTCTCATGAGTCGCATGTCAAATGCGGCGGATGGGGACTGTTTTTATCTGCCCACTGACATGCACCTTCACGCCTTCTATCTCTTAAAAGAAGCGGTTTTTGCAGATAAAAACTTTAAAGTAGAAGTTCGACAGGAGTCCCAGGCATGACCAATACCAATCAGCAAGCTCTCAAGCCTGGTGAAATCAAGCTTGATTACATTCCTGTCGACTGGCCCTTGACCCCTTTGGGTCCAAACAAAGATCCGTATGTGGCTGGCTGGCAAAAGAAACCTTTCAGTCCCCAGGAAATTGAAGAAGAAATCCTGGGTGGGCGCTGCAAAGCTGTTGGCTTGCTTGGCGGTCCGGTCTACAACCATCCCTATGGCTTCGTCTGGGTTGATGTCGATGGTCCTACCGTCTACCAACTCATCGAGGAACTCTCGGAACTTCCCTTTGAGCAGGCGCTTCCACAAACCTTAACAATTCTTAGTGGGAAGGAGGGGCGTGAGCGGAAGCTGTACAAGCTTTCCCGCGATCAACACAAACAATTCATCCGTAACAAGTACACCTGGCACTCGGAAGGACCCAAAGAAAAGCTGGAGATTCTGTGGAAGCGGCACCAAGGTGTGTTAATGGGTTTGCACCCAGAGACATCCGGTTACTTCACCGCTCCAGACCAGGGATTTGAGTGGATTGAAAACCTGCCTGAGTTTCCGGACTGGTTACTAAATGCCATCGTTCAAAAGAATGTCAAGCAAGGGGTGCCGGCAAAAGAAACGACACGCATCATCGGACCTTCCTTTGCGATCAACGCTGAAATTTCCCTTGAGCGGGACATGCAGCTTGCATTGGAAGCAATGTGGGGCATGCCACCAGAAGCAACAGATGACTACGACATCTGGATCACGGTTGGCCAATCGCTTCATTCACTGGATGAATCTCTGCTGGATCATTGGGATGAATGGTCTCGGCAATCTGATAAGTATCGGGATGGCGAGTGCCAACGGCGTTGGCTTTCCTTCTCAAAAGGTGGTGGCCGGAGTGTTGGCTCTATCGTTCACGTCGCCAAAGAGAACGGTTGGAAGCCTTCTGAAAATCACAAAGCAATGAATGTAGACGATGCCATGCTTGATCACGTATCCAAATTATTAAATGAACTGGAAGACGACTTGGGTTTAGACAAGACGGAAACAGTTGAGTCTCAACGGCAGGCCCCAACAAACAGTCGGCAGCGTCGTACTGATTTTGCGGAAAAACAAGGAAAGAATCAGAAGACTCGTAACCCTTCCTCTGATGTCATCACTGGCATTTTGTTGCAGGACTACAAAGGTAACCTGCGCTATAGCCAAGCTCATGGCGCATTCTTTATGTATGAATACCAGCGGAAGGGACTGTGGTCTCAGTTGTCTGAGTATGAGGTGAAGGGCGACATCAAAGGCCGTCTTGATGCCATCAAAGAAGGCTTGCTGCACAGTGGGTACTCCATGAATCTAATCTCAGATTTGATGGAGCAGTTACGCATCTCCACCATTTTTGATGACTGGTATGAAAGCAATGACTACCTTCTGTTTATGAATGGCATCTTGAAGGTAGATACGCGGGAGCTTCTTCCTTTTAACCGGGAGATGTATATTACGCAACAACTACCCTACGATTACGATCCGTATGCCACATGTGAATCAATCATTAAGTGGCTGAAGAGCACACAGCATGATAGCTGGGGTCGGGTCCAGGTACTGCGGGCTTGGTTGCGGGCAGTCTTGCTTAGTCACTCTGACATCCAGAAGTTTGTTGAGATTGTCGGCCCAGGTAAATCAGGTAAGTCCACCTACAGCAACCTTGCCCACGCATTGGTTGGTGACGACAACGCCATGATCTCCTCGCTGGAACACCTGGAGAAGAACAGGTTTGAGACCGCCAACCTGTATAAGAAAAAGCTGTTGCTCTTCAATGACGTGGAGCGTTACGGTGGCTCGGTCTCTGTCCTTAAGGCAATCACGGGACGTGACTTGATCCGTAACGAAAGGAAGTTTCAGGCTGGTAGCCAGAAACCGTTTAAGTTCAATGGACTTGTCATGA
>RPOS01000233.1 GCA_003820635.1 Verrucomicrobiaceae bacterium
AGAGGCAATGGGAGTTCCAATTGCAGACTGTGCACCACGCAATTCATAACCACCTTCCGACAATACGGTTGAGCAAACTTGTTTTAATGTACTGCTGCTTGCCGTTGTACCAACGTTAGTAATTTCATAACGCAACGGCAAAGATGCCGTTGTTATATAGGTAGACGTAATTAAATTAGCGTGGTGGAATGAATGGCAGTGAATAAATGAACCATTGATTACAAACCCTGCACGCACGGTACCAAGGCCAAGCCATTCAATATCAAACCAAAGGATCTGTGCCTTGCTGATATCAAGGGTAAAACCAGACGGTCCGTTGCCATCCAGCGTGTCAATGTTCCAGTTAGCTTGAGCTACTCGTGTTTCAGTAAGGCTTCCACTTACAGAACTACGTTCAACAAATGCCGGCTCTGTCGTACCACTGACTTCCAGGTACATACCGTTGGCTGCACCGTAGTAACCAACGCGCTGCCGCAGGTTAGCCTTTGCAGCATTCATTACAAAGGTTGACATAAACAGCAGGGATTTCCCTGGCTGATACGAACAAACCTTGTTGGTTTCCCTGATGATTTCAGAGCCAGATGCGGTTGTCACATTAAGGTCAACAAGACCTTCGTTTGCATTGAATGCGTATGTACCGCCAGTACCACTAGATGTAGACCACAAACCGTTGTCGTTATAACGATGGCTTGAGTCAAATAAAGTTAAAGGTGCAGATACTCGAGTGCGCCCAAAGGCATCACCAGCCATGCCAGCAGGCTGAACATAAACACTATTCCCACTTGCGGTAGTTACTTCTAATGGACGCCCACTACAAGTTTGAACTTTATGTACGGGATATAAATTCTCATCCGTGGGGTCGCGATAGTTAGGCATGACCTTATATGTATATATGACTTATTCTAGACCTGTTAAAATAAAAGAAATATACAACGTAACACGTGGCATATCTCCAGAAGAATTTGTATTTATTTACCAGCGGCCTGACGGCCACAGGAGAAGGGCCTGCTTACGCAATTGATCAGCCCAACCGTCATGCACCCAAAAACATTGGTTTGTATGTAACAGTTGCCAGCATCAATACTAATGTGGTGGTGCGTCTGGACGGTTCAATTGACGGCACTAATTACGCACAGCTGATCACTGGCCAAACCATTACGGGTAATGGTACACAATATTATGGGCTTGCCAATACTCCAGTGAAGTATGTCAAGCCCGTGTTTGTTTCAGAAGGTGGCGGCACTAGCGCCGTAGTGACGTTTGGCCTGGTAGCCAATTAATCGTTGTCTACGTTTTGCAACAGCTTAAGAAGCTTTTCGTTTTCGTCAGCGTTTTTCTTGTAGAACAACCAGTTGTCGTAAACAACTTCTAGTAGAACGTTAAAGAATTCATTGCCGTTTAACACATTGGCGTCAACAAATTCACTAACGGTATCTGCAAGATATTCACGCAGCTTTTCTTTTGCTTTAGCTTTAGATTCACAAAAGAAACTAGACCACTTCTTGTCGGCTGGTGCAAGCACGTCAGCTTCCGGCTTAAAGTTTTCTTTAATAAACTGACTGGTTTTTGGATCAGCCTCCCTGCGGTCTTTAGCTGTTGTACCTTGGGGCTCACGCATCTTTCTTGTGAATTCAGTGAAGGCGTCGTCGTAGATTTTCTCAAGGTTGTTGTGGGTTTCTGTCTTTGCCAAGGTAAAAAGCAAGATCATTAACAGCTTGATGATAGCCTTCTAACCAATCATCTGTCCTGGCTTGTTTACATTTGGGGTTATTTCGTTCTGTTACGTAAAGGATGTAATTAATATCAAGCTGCCTAAGGGCATCAATAGGAGATCGATCATCCATAAAAAAGGGAATGCTCTAATACTGAACATCCCCTTATTCTAAGTTGTAGTTCAAGCTAGGTTTCAGGAAACCAGGATTTCTTCATCCTTAAACTTTCCCTCTTCCAGGTCTTTAACAAACTGCAACCTACGGAAGTAATCTTCCCGGCAATAGGGGCCAGCTTCACGGATGCAGAACTCTTGCCATAAGCCACTGTACAGGCCATCCTGGCGCCCAGAGCAACGATACATGTGCTCCATGAAGTCAGCCTTACGCTGCTCCATTGTTGCGCTCCAGCTTTGAAGCTGCTCCTTAAGCCAAGGAGTATCAAAGGCGCCAGTGGTGTTAAGTTTCTTGAGGAGGTCGTCAGTCATTGAAGTTGATGGCTGTTGTAGAAGTATAGACGCCTTTGACGTGAGGACTCAGTTCAAAGAGAAGATCATCCAGATCATCTTGAAGAGCATCTGCAATTTCATCGGCAGTCTTACCGCCAAAGGAATTGTATTCAACATCAATGTCAACCGCAAATGATACGGTTAACTTAGGCACAACAACAGGTTCCATTTAAACGAAAGAAGACCCAAGTACTTTAGCAGCAATTTTATTAAGTGCCGAGCAGCCTTTCGAGGGAATGGACCTTAACACTTTCGTAATAACCAAGGCGCTCTTGAATCAGATTGGAGTAGTTGATTGCTGCATCAACCATCTCTTCTGCTTCCATAGAAGCTGCAAGATTTTCATTCGACAACATAGCAGCAGTCAAGATAGTGACCGACCACTCCAGCTTGTTACCAATGAGCGCAGTTAAAGGGGTCCCATCGACAGTGAAGCTAGCCAGTAATCTACTAAGCTGTTCTTCATTTGCCATGGAACCCCTAACCAACGTTGTTAGGTTATTTTACTTCAGTTGTTTTTATCCCCACGTGCAGTGATGTACCAGTAGGCATGACGTGCGTTCTGATGAAACCGTTTGCCAGACAGCAGCTTAAGCTTGCGTTCCTCCAGCTCATCAAGTTTGTTTTCTTGATAGACAGGAAGATCACGACCATCTTCACAGAGCATGCTGATCTCAATGTCAACCATCTCGATCTGCATCTGGAAGTCATCGACCGACTGCTGGTGGCAACACATCAAGATATGTGCATCCTCTAGGTCAGTCGGCGGGATCAGATTCTTGTAGAAGCTCTCCGAAATATTCGGGTGCTTGTGATTCCATCCGCTTGGTAGAGAAGAGGCGGTTCTTTCGGATTGCATATTGTTGTTCAACTTTGACTCCAGGCGGGAGGTGTTCACCGTTTTGGTAAGCGTTGCGGATGGCATCGAGGTTGGGGAGGGTTTCAAGTTTTGTTTTAGGTTCTGTTCTGTCGGAGAGAACTTCTCCTGATATTGAACGTACCACAATTCTTTTGGTTGTGGTTGTTTCCTGCTGAATGCAGTACTTACTCCTTTCGTCAGTGTGCCAAAACTCCGGATCCGACGTGATCTCGACCGTGAAGTCCTTCTTTTTAGAAAGGACAAACTCATAGTTTTTACCTTGGATTCTATTTGAGTTAAGCGGCAGTGCCCGCCGCAACCAGCCTAGTAGATTCTTGAGTTGAGCCAGCTGAGATTCATGATGACGCTTGGCCTGTGCAATTAACTCCCCTTCTTTTTTGATGCGCTCCAAAGCATCTTCATGGGCAGCCATCGCGTAATAAATACGATCAATCTTTTCAGACCGTAGGTTGGCACAGCATTCCAACTCGGCTTTTGCCAACTCCTGGGACTCAGGAGTAAGGAGAGGAAGAGAGCGTTCCAGGGCACCATAGTGGTCATATAGCTTGATGATGCTAAGATCGTCAAGTTTTGTCTTGGTGATGTGAGTCATGATCAGATGGTATTAAATTGAGTTTGAATTTTGTTAAGTGCATAGGTCAGCAGCATACCTGCCGCTGCCCAAAGAAGGTCTTTAACCACCGGAAGGACGATGGCAAACAAGGATTCAAACATGAGTTAAGGTGAGATGTGCTGGTCAGTTTTACGTCATGACCAGGACGTTCCACCATCTACAGTGGTAATTTAAAAATCAATCCTTGTCGATCACTTTAACCAGCCCGTTAAGACCATCAGTTGTAGTTTCTACCAGCTTGGAGAGGTAGTCAACAAGAGCGTCGACTTTGGCATTGACGGACTGAATTTCTTCCATCAGTTCCTCTCGGCTAGGCGTTAACCCAAACAAGTCATTGTCTTTAATAGCCTCAGGGTTGTTGGCTTTCTGGTACCGACGACAATCATCGTTGGTCACATAAATAGTTTCTTGATACAAACGAAAAATTGTTTTGAAGTCAACATTAACTGAAGCTAAAGCATTGAAGGTCTGCAAGTAAAGCGCAACCGCAGTACGTAAGTTGCTTTCAAAAAACTCTGCGTACTGTTCAGAGCTAAGGCCGTAGGTTTCAATCGACATAGCAATCAAGTGCTTGTTGGAGTGAATCTAGGATAAACGTTTTTTGACCTTCTTCACCAAGGTCATTCCACCATTGAAGATCTGGATCGGCATTGTCCCATTCAATTTGAATAGTACTGCTGCCGTCATCTTCTTCAATGTATTCAATCTTTAGTTTTTTGATTGAGCGTAGCTTCAACATGTCTTCTGAGAACTTCTTCTGCATAGACCTCATAGTCCATTTTGATTTCTGCGCCTAGCTTAACAAGACCCCAGTGGGTATCGTCATCAACGTCAAGATGATAATGGTGAATTTCAGGCATGGCTTTTGGGTTGTCAATTGAATTGCTAGGAAGTGTGCCGTATCGATCAACAATATCCATTGCTCTATCAAATAGCTCTTGATCAAATGTCATTTCTTTTTGACAGCAGATTGCAGTTGTGGCAATGCAGTACCAGGGAATGGCACATAACCCGCCTCCATCATATTGAAGAAAAGATCCCAGGCATGTTCTTGGCTGAACACCTCCTTTGGTCGGTAGGTACGCCAATGAGTCAAAGGTGCCTGAGCACCTGACTTGGTATGCAGTAGTACAAACTTGCCATCACTGATGTGGTCCTGGGGCGGAGCGTACCACCATGCCACGCACTTGTCTGGCGTGCCACTAGGCAGTGCATTCCGTACTTCAGTGCGCTTGCACAGCAGCTCACGGTATTTGTGGAACCAAGTCAGGTGGATACACCAGGGCTTGAATCCTTCAATCTCTTGTTGGAATAACGAAACATTAAGAAGCTGACGCTGAAAGGACCCACATGAGCAGTAAGGTTCAGGAGTGCTGGCTTGAACGCCTGAGGGGTTTTCCTCCAGGTCAGACTCCATGTCAATTGGCCGAGCCGCGCTCCGAAGCCCATCCGGCGCAACCAAATGTCCCAGGTCCGTCTGATCATTCTGGAGGAGGGCAACGACTTTGTTGGGGTCTGACAGGTGGATAAATTTGTCTGCCCAGTGCTGCTGGAGTTTTGCATTGGAAGTCAGATGTCCTAGCGCGTGGGTGTAGTTCCACCCTTTAAACATAACGTAAGCATTGTTATGCCATACACTAGGGCCACGATAGTTAGGGCCAAGGTAAGAAAAGAAATCCTTCAAACGGTGGGTGTACTGCTGGAACGCAGTCTTAATCAAAGTCAGGTCGTAAGTCTGCTCACTACCATCACAACGCACCACAACACAATTATCATCTCGCAGATAAATGCCAGAGATTTCGGTGTCATCAAAGTCTGCGTATGCACGACGGATGTTAGACCGTGAACAAATGAGAGCTTGCGCAGGGTTGAGTTCGGTTTGGAGTTGCATGATTTGAGTTGAGTTAGATGAAGAGATCAGCGTCCTGGCCTCTGTCGTGAAGTGTATCACGATACTTGGCCCGCTTGTAGGCCAAGCGTGCCATCCGATACGTTCCGTAAAGAACGCCAGCCCAGCACACGGGGTTGCCAATAACAAGGGCTACGGCTCCAGCAATTGCCGCTGTAGCAGCACCCTCTTTAACAGCAGCTTTTTCTTCTGGTTTCATTTGTAGTTGTTAATACATTTTGAAGTTTTGAACTAGGGTTTACTATAGATGTAACCTATGAGTGCAATTCAAATACACCATGGAAGAAATTAAATACGTACCGCTAACTCAATTCCAGATTGAACCAACGCTTGATGATAAGTTTTGGCTTGAGAAAATTAAACGCTCCATTGAAGATTGCAATTCGGTTAGCACCTTAAAAGAAATGGCGACCTTGCTTGCGCAGATCGCCACTCAACGTCAAGGTGTAATCCGTGGGTTAGTCCAAGACATGTTTATTTTCAATAACAAAGCTATTGATCAAACAGACTTGGCTAACCCTGACATCAAAACCTGATCAGAGACTACTGTCTTCACCAGTCATGGGATCACGGGAAGGCAATGCTTTCACATCGACTGCATCCGTGGTGCGGGTGACGGGAAGAATCTCGACACCTTGCTTGATCCCATAGGCACCGCCAAGCTTCTCAGCATCTTGCCGTGCGTGTTGGTTGATGTAATCACCAAACATCTCCTGGTACTTCCAGGTTGATTCCCGATCTTCATCAGGAATAGACATGCGGCTCAGCGATTCGACGGCGGTGTCTTGATCGACATAATCAGGGATGTCAAAAGATTCAATTGCGCAGATTTCAACGTTGTTGGCGCCACGCATTTCATTGGCAAGTACCGGAGCAAATACGGTAGTGGCGTAGAACTTTTCATTGAAAGCCAGAGGTACTTCAGAGTCCAGTGCCTTGCTCAGGCACTTGGACATTTCCTTTTCATACATCTTGACTTTGTCGGACACATCGGTGCCATTCAATCCTTTCAGGGTAAGAACCATGGGGATCTTGTGAGCACGCTTGTTCTCCTGAGTCAGAATGTAGATCAGGTACTTGGTACGCACGCTGTACTTGCGCTTGTACATTTCACCTTTACTGTTGGCAAGATCGGCTGCAATCTTGTCAGCATCAAACAACTCTTTGACATCTGGGTTATCAAAGGTGCCAATCGTCTGACGCATCCCTGTGGTTTCTTCAACCATCAGAGGAGAGCGCAGCAGGATTTGAATACGTGGCTCAGTAAAGTTCAGGCCTTCCTCGATGGAGGTGTTAGGCGCCATACCAAATGTTTGCTTGTAATCCCAGATGACAGAGCCTTTGACAAACTGATCTTCAGTTGCCAGCCATCCACATGTATCCAGATCGGATTTACGTACAAACCAACCGCGTACTTTTGATTTGTTTAGGGGTTGAATTGTGACAAGGTTCTGGTAGCCAGATACAAATTCTTTGGACTGGAACATCCGGAAGGAGTCGAGCCCACGGGTTGCAAGCGCAGAAGTTTTCTTGGTAGCCATGGAAGAGGTCATGATGGGTTCGTAGTCAGGGGTGGACAGTTTAACGTCATGCCCAGGACGTGGCATCATTCTGCCTCAGGCTTGCACCTTTCCATTCCGCATGTTGCAGTAGTTAACAAACTAAAGTAATCATCGGACATTTCCTTCATGGTTTCAAAGATACTGTCTTCCATGTATCCACACCCCTTGAGGAAATCAATCATGTGTTGGATAACTCGGTCAGCAAGAATCTCTTTGAATTCATGCAGAACTTTGGTGTCTTCATCTTCGTAAAGAAGAGTGAATTGATCGTGAGTTGATTCAATCATCAGAAGGGAACTTCTTCGAGGTCAGGTGCATTGCCATAGTGACCAGGCAGATCAGGCAGGCCACCACCAGAGGCAGCAGTCCATGGATCACCAGCCTCTTCAGCAGTACGGCCGCCCCACAGAGGAGCAACCTTGTCTGAGCTAGCCACAACAGTCTGAGGCTTGATGGATGGGGCAGCAGTATCCCCTGACACCTTTGGTGCCAGTGTCATGGATACCAATTGGATCTTGGAAACAGAACGCCGTTGGTTGCTTTCTTTATCCTGCCAAGAATCTGTAACCAGACGACCATTGATCGTCAAGCCAGTTCCTTTGCGTGTAAAGTCAACAAGCAACTGTGCGTTATTCAGTTTGTCTTGGTGTGAATTGATGGCATAGAAGTTGAATAGATCAGCTTGATTGCGACCAGTATTAACAGACAACGTCTGGTTACAGATCATCAAGCCCTCTGCTGTTGTCTTGAATGCCCGTGGATCATCCTGCTGGATGTCTTTGACACAACGCCCACTCAAGATGATAGTGTTAAGAATCGGAAATGATTCAGTCACTGGAGTGATCACACCACCATGCAGTGAATGCGTACGTGACTCAAGGTCATACCGTAGCTTGGCACCATGGATATAGATCAGAGAGTTCTTTGCAGTGCGTGCAAAACGCTCTGAGTTTTTGCCGTAGACGTTGAGTTCAATTGCAGTAGGTGCTTTGTTACCCACAGGCGGCAACAAAACATTGCACCTCAAAGCATATGAGGTCGCAGAGATAGAAACCTCGCGGGGTTCCTCGGTGGTTTGAGCACAAACAAAAGCTTGGTTCATGTGATTCCAGAAGGTTGTGTGAGAGGCAGTTTAACGTCTTACCTCAAGGACGAGACATTGGGTGGATTGTCTATTTTAACTAATTGACCCTTTCGATCCCAACAGCTATTACAATCAGGACACTGATAATGATTGACACAGTCAGTCCCCAAATACTCCACACCAACAACACGGCTAAAAAACTTTTGAGTAGAAGAATAATAGCCTTTATCTATAGACTCTTGAGGAATGTAGGAATGAATCCAGCTAACCTCGCAGATAGGACACTGCTCAACTTGAGTGATGTCAACGTAGTCCATCAGTGCGTTTGAGACCAGTCGGATCCTACTCGAGAGTCGCCTTCAATATTGCAACGGAACCCAAAGAATTCCTGTGCCTGCGGGAAAGCTTTCATGGCCTGCTCCCTAATGGCGTCGGTGTACTGGGGCTTACATGCTAGCTGGACTTCGTCATGGACCATCAGCAGTTGCTGCCAGTCATGATCGTACTCCAAGCCAAGGTTTGTTTTGATGTTGTTGTGAATGTTAATCACAACTTGCTTCATGAGGATTGCACCTGCTGATTGCAACAACACATTCAATCCTTTGAAAGCAGAACGACAGTACAACTGACGACGATCAAGGCCAATCAAATAACCACGCAAGCCAATTGTCTTATCAATTTCATACTTCAATGATTTCAATGCTGGAACACCACGCATAAAACCATCGATAGCGTTACGCCCAAGCATGCGCAACTCATCTTCATCCTTAAGATTTGGATCAATGATGGAGCCTGCCTTTACAGAGCCACACCCATAGAGCATGCCATAGAGCAAACGCTTGCTGATGTCCCTGGTCTCTACACCAAATTGTTTTTGGTTGTAGGTGTGGATGTCAACTGTTTCATCGGTCACTAGCCTTGCATAATCACCGTTATCCCAAAGGGCAAGGTATCCAGCAAGGCAGCGTAACTCAAGTGCCTTAGCGTCAACGCCAATGAGATCCCACCCGTCAGGAGGAATGAATAAACTTCGACACTCCTTTCCATAAGGGGAGTAACCTGCCGGGACCTGACCCATATTTGGATTGCGGTGTGAACAGCGCCCAGTAATGCAACCGTTAGTAGTAACATCACCGTGGATACAACCGGTGTCGTTGTTATAGAGTTTGATCCAAGCATTGTTACCATCAGCGATTTGACCAAGACGTTTCTTGATCAACATATATTCAGCCAGCGGTTTAGCTTCTGGATACGGAAGCTTTTCTAATACATCATCATCGAGAACTGGATTGCCTTTCTCAGTTGTTTTGTCTGCAGTCCATCCATACTTTTTGTACAGGCGATCAACAATCTGTTGACGTGAACCTGGGTTGAACTCTTCATAATTGACTTTTACAAATGGTTCTCCTTTGACATAGCCCCGACTCTTGTTGTTTACTTTTGGAATGAATGTTGACTCATGTTTGATGGGTGGAAAGATTTCCTTCAGGTGTGATACAAGTTCTGCTTCCTTTGCTCGGAAGCTATCCACCAAATCAAAAGCAGCATCCAAATCGAAAGGAACACCTGATCGAATTTGTTTGTTAATCGCCAAAGCAAAGTCATGCTCCAAGAGAAGGGACGATGCTTCATAATTTTGCGTGGCGATAAGCTGCCAAAGATTGAAGGTGACCACCACGTCTTGGACGCAGTACTTGAGCATCTCCTCTGAGTATTCAGTGAAGTCTTTGAAGTCAAGCTTGTGGCTGGCCAAGCGCCATCCCCATGTCTTAAGCGATGCGGATCCACGGTTCTTCTTTGGAACCTGCGGATATTGTTCAATGTCAAGCTCATAGAGAACCTCTTTGGGCCAAATCAAACGAGTACAGATGAGTGTGTCAATGATGCGTGCGTTGATTTCAATGTCTGGATACAACTTCTTTAAGACGGGTACGTCATAAAAGCAGATGTTGTGGCCAATAAGAACATCAGCACTACGCAGATACTCAAGAGCAGAGTCAATGTCGCCAGGACCAAAAGACAAAGTGCTTTGGCCGTTGATGTCATAGATGACAATGCAGTGAACCTTGGAAGCCTTGTCATAAAGTCCGTCGGTCTCCACATCAAAGACGTACCATTTCTCATTTGCGGAAGCGGGCTTCATCGCAAACGCTGAGTTCTTCACGGGCAAGGCTGCGGTCATTTTTGTTAATCCACGTCAAGATCTGCTGAGCACCAGCCCGGTATGGATGGGAGAAGATCTTGTTCAGAGCTACCTCTGAATCTAGCGGAATTAACTGAAATTCATTGGATGTTTTACAAGCTGTGATGGCAAATGGGCGGCTATCTTTCCAGGTAGCAATGACGTACGACATAAAAGGATGAAAGACGGACAGATACTATCCGATCTTTCATCCTTGTCAAGACATTTCAGATTGTCTTCTGATTTGACTTGCCATACCCGACAAAGCCGCCTTCCTTCTTGCGTTGAGTCAGTGCCTTCATGGCATCAGATCCAGCACGTTGGCTGCCATGCACCAAGAGTGCGAACGGTTTGTCGCCTAAGCAATGGCTGTCGTCATGATCGATCTCAAGACCCAGCTCCTCCGCTTGCTGTTCTGTGTAGACAACATAGGCAATGCGCTGGAACACATCACCGTACTTAGGTAGCAAGTAATCGAGCGTCCCACCGTGAGATGCAGTGAGATAAAAGTTGGATGGGATCTGGTCACGCAGGTTATACCACATGCCAAGGGACTTGGTATAGGCATAGAAGGTTTGCTTGGGACGCTGTGCCGCAGCCATCAGCCAAGCCCGCATGTAGTTCTCAGTCCAGAAGTCACCAGACTCGTGGACGCGCACCAGTTCTTTCGGTGCTTGCATCGTGAGTGACAGGTCGATCAGGTCACGGAGCAGCACGGCTTGGCTGCCATTGGAGTGGATGACCTCACGAATGAGATCCCAATTGTGCCATCGTGCCGCACGAACGTTGGGCCGCACCTCTGCCATGGCGGCAAAGCAGCGGAACTCATCTGCCTCTGTGCCCGTGTACTGTGGCAGGTCAGTAATGAGTCCGGTGACACGGTCAGCAAATGTCTTGCACACACCAGCGTGTGGACATGAGTGGCCAGCAGGCAGCGAAAAGATCAAACGGTTCTTGAGCTTGCCGTTGCCGTTGGAAAATTTGAGGAGTTGCATTGGAGTTGAATGTGGTTGATAAGCTGGACTAATGAATGAGTTTAGGGACATCTCAGGTCCGTATTCCCATACGGGAAATTTACCGGATCCCCTGTGGCGCAACGGATCCGGTGCTACGATTCGTTCGTAGTTTTTCAGGAGTCACTAGGCATTCCGTCGCCGGTGGACGGCGGGCAGGTCAGTACAAGAGAGTACTCACCATCCACCACACCAACCGCTTCAAACAGATTCAGAAAAACAAACGACTGAACCGTTGCGGCTCATCTGATTTGTCGTCTGGGTCTAGTCCTTCTGTGGAATTTACAGGTTGATACGGTGGCATTAAGTCACCTTGCTCATCAATAATTCCAGCATCCTGAAGAAACTTCCTTGCCTCTTCAGGATCTTTATACTTTTCAATTAAGTTTTTAATTTGTTGAGAACACAGCTTCTCCGATGACGGGGAACTGTTCACAGAAGATGGTTTTGATTTGTTCTGCAATTTGTCGGTGTTCGAGTTGGGTTCCTGGGCCATGTTCTGAACAATTAAACGGCATTGATCAATAAACTGCT
>RPOS01000234.1 GCA_003820635.1 Verrucomicrobiaceae bacterium
GGCCGTTGCCCGTATCGACCACGGCAGCAAACTGCCCAACGGCCTCGCTCATTTTGCCCACCGCCTCGCCGATCACGGCGACCGTTTGCCCAATGCCTGCCACGGCCTGTTGCATTACCTCTGACGCCTGCACCATGCTGTCGTTTGCCTGGCGCTCGGCGCGGAGCTGCTCAATCTGACCATCGGTAGACTCGACCCTGTTTCGGCGCAGTTGGTTCTCCAACATCATCGCCTCGATCTCAAGCGCTGTTTTCTGGTCAATCTGCGGCGCGGCCTGAGTGGCGCCGCTCTGGGGTTGCATCGCGGCCTCAGCCTCGCCTCCGATCTTGACCATGATCTCGGCTGTCTTGGCCTGCGTGAGCTCTGCGTCGGCCACCGTGTTGACCACATCGGCGCGGGCCTTGGCTGCCTTGGCCTGGGCCTCTTCGGCTGCGGCCTGCAGGAACACCGCATTCGGGTCTTGCGGCTGGCCCTGCAGCTCGATCATCATCTGTTCGGATTCCTCGTCGGTCGGCTTGATGACGCCCATCTTCACCAGGCGCATGCGGAAGTAATCCCTCACGTCGCCGATGCCCTCGCCTTCCATGTTCATCATTGCCATGGCCTGCAGGACTTGCTGGGTCTCGGCATCTTGCGTGATGGCCATCATGCCCGTCAGCGCCCGCACAGTGGCTGCGCGCTTGCTGCTGCTGCTGGGGCCGACTTCAACGTTGACGTCCAGCTTTGCGCCGCTGAGATCATTCGACAGCGCCATCTCGCCGGTATCGGTGACCATCGGCTTCATCAGCTCGATCTGCATCGGGTTGCCGTCAGAGCCGATGCCCTTCATCTTGCGGCCTTCCTCAACGTAGACCTCGCGGGCCATGGACAGCCACACCTCGCCGCAGCGCTTCATGGCCTTGGCGAAGTTGCTCATGTAGATGAACGTCTGCATGTCCAGGCGCGTCTGGATCAACTCCACGGCCTTGCCGGAAGTGTTCGAGACCATCTTGTCGGCCTGCTGCGAGGAGCCCAGAATCTCCTGCATGTCAGACTCTGTGATCTGCAGCAGCGCGGCCATCGCAGGCGGGATCGTCGGGCTCTTGGTGTACGCCACCGGCCCAGCTGCCTGCTGGCTTCCGTCGGGACCGCTGATCGGGTTGACCAGCAGATACGGGTAGTTGCGCAGGTTGTCGTCGGCCCACATGACCTGGTGACCTGCGACCTGCTCAGGCAACAGGATCGGCTTCTCGACACTCGACAGCGCGCTGATCTCGGCGAGCTTCGACAGCTGCATGTTCTTCAGGCGCTGGCTGTCCTTGGCCAGGCGCACGTGGCCCATGCAACGCTCAATGTTGTCCACGAACCAGCGCTTACCGTAGTTCGGGATCACCGGGATGCACTCGCCTGCGATGAACCCGGAGTCCTCGAGCTCCTTGCCGCCGCTCATCAGGTACTTGCGAACGCGCTTGCGCTTGATCTTGCGCTGCCGAACCTCGACGCTGCCAATGGCGGCCAGCGTGTCCTCAAGCGTCTCGTCGGCGTCGAACTCGCTCTGTCGGTATTTCTCCTCGGTGCCGTCAATGGCCCGGAACACGCGGATGGTCTCGGTGACGTCCTCGACTTTGAAGTATTGCGCCACGAACACAACGTCCGGCGTCTGCCAGTCGAACTCGTACTGGTGGACGATCTTCGGCCAGTCGGTCGGGTCGTCTCCAAACTCCGCGATGTAGCTAGCCCGCGTCATGCTGGAGACCACGAACGCGAACCGGGCGTCGGACTTGTCCTGGCGCTTGGCGTTCAGGTCGAAGTAGACGCTGGAGTCCGCGTCAAAGATCGGCTCGATGCGGATGCGCTGGCGCTCGTTGTCGGGGTCGCCCTCGTCCTCGTAGACGGTGCGCAGGCGCCACGCCCCAATCCCGCCGCCCACGGCCTCCTCGAAGGCGTTGTCATAGGCTTCATCGGCCACGCTGTCCTGCTCGTCGGCCCGGTACAGGGCGTCGCAGGTCTCTGCCAGCTTGTCGGCCTCTGGGCCGCCGCCATCCTTCGGCGTGAAGTCCACCGTCACGCGGTTGGCGCGGTACTCGTTGATGATGCGGATCACGGACAAATGAACTTTGTTCACCTCCATGCGCGGCTTGTTCTCGTAGATGTCGCGCAGCGGGCCTTCCCACTGGCTGCCGGCCAGGCTGTAGAAACGGCGGTCCTGCAAGCACTGCAGGCGCTCGTCGCGCAAGGCGGTCTGAATGTCGTTGAACTGCCGCAGCGCTTCCTGATGCAGGTTCATGAGCCTCTGCTCGGTGGATATGCGCGCCATGCTGGCTCCGATTGATTTCCTTGCGGGATTATGCTACCAGCGGCTGGTAGTAGGCAATGGCACTGCTGAGACCTGCCGCGTGACCGCTGCGGCACGCCTCATGCCCTCGCAAGCGTACCTCAAAGCGTCAATGACGTGATTGTGCTTGTCCTGCAGCACCGGCAGGATCTGGCCTGTCAGCGGATCGGACTTGTACGAGTAGTGCGTCAGCTCGTCAATTGTGTGCAGGCAGCGCGGGTGCACCACGATGTCATAGGACTTCAGCCATTCGATGCCCTCCTCAACGCTGCGCGGGCCTTTGACGGCTGACAGGATCTTGGGGAACCCATGCCTGCGCATGTGGCTGATGGTCTCGGGCCTCGAGCTGTCGGCCACCATGGGCCATCTCTCGGCCTCTGGCACGGTCATGAACAGATCGGGCGTGTTCATGATCTCGCAGCCCACCATATAGGCTTCGTGGTCGATGTAGAGCGTGCGGCCGACAACGTGGCAGCGCACCAGCACCGTCGGGTCGGTGGCGAAGCCCCAGTCGGCGCCCAAGCGGTGGATGGCGTCCTTCGGTGAGTCGAAGTCCTCGACCTTCCAGTTCTGGAACACGCGGGCTGTGCTGTTGCTGAGGTAGCCGCCGCGCCAGACGTGCGCGTACTTGTCCGGGTCTCGGCCACGGTCATATTCCATCTCGGCCCGCAGGACGTCAGGAAACCACGGGTTCTGCTCGAAGTTCACCTCAAGCACCACGGCGTCAGGCGGCGGCTTCGGGCCGCGAAGCAGCTGGTCCACCGGGTCAGAGTCCTGGCTCGGGTTCCAGGTGAACCACAGTTCAGAGTCCGGCTTGCGAATCGTCGGCCGCAACAGGTCCAGGCTGCGCTGGCTCAGGCTCTGCGCTTCCTCGACCCAGGCGCGGTCGTAGCCTTCCAGGGACTTGATCGAGTCCGCTGTGTGGTTCTGCATGCCCTGGAAGATGATCAGCCCGTCGCCGCGCTTGGACTTGATCACGGCCTCTTGCACCTCGAAGTAAGCGCCAGCGTTCAGCGCCTCGATCTTGAGCTCCAGCAGGCGCTTCACGGACTGGCTCAGGGACTTCTGCACCTCGCGCACGCAGACGCTGCGGCTGGTCGGGTCCATGATGTGGGCCTCAATCAGCATCTCAGCGAACAGGTGCGACTTGCCCGAGCCTCGGCCGCCGTGAGCGCCCTTGTACCGCGCCTGGCCCAGCAACGGCAGCGCCCACTCCGGGGTTTCGATGCGCAGGGTGGTCACTTAACCACCACGCGCTCGATGCGATGCACCAGCGGAGATTCTTTGTCGCCGCTGATCTCGATTTTCTCGCCGTATTTCTTCGGCGCGAGTTTCGATAACAGCCACTTGCGAGTATCTACCTGGAGTTTGTGCTTTTGCACAGCGGCCCAGTCCTTCCGGCCATCGGGGGTTTCTCCGACATCGACGTCGGATAACTCCATGACCTCGTTGGCAATGCGTTCGACGAAGTTTTCCCTCGCGCGTGCGTAGGCTTCCGCAAGCGCCGCGTCTTCCTCCGCCCAGCGTGTGAACGTCTGCATAGGGATTCCAGCCTGCTGGCACGCCTTAAAGCAGCTCATGCCAGAGTCCATCGCCTTGATGACCTTCTCTGCGATCTCGGCCCGCTCAGGGCTTCCTGGCTTGGTTCGTTTGTTTGCCATGTTTGCTCCTATGTTAGTGACCACTCAGGGACGCAGGGGCGCCAGGGTCGTCGATTTCCATATAGGCTACGCGATTACGCGCTTTCGCGCTTTCTTCCCATTCCCCCTATATATCCTGTCTTTTACTTGTTAAGTGTCCCTAGTGTCCCTACTGTCCTTTGTCTTGTCAAATCAACAACTTAGCGCGGGACTCCTCAGTGGCACTAGGGTCGGTTGCTGTTTCCCCACGGCTCTGGAGCCAGCAAAGCGCGCACTCCGTTGGTTTTGCGGCTCATGTTGCCGTTGCGCTGACGGATCAGGTGAGCTGCTCGAGTGGCCTCTCCTTGAGTGCAGGTGTCCCTACCAAGCTCTGCCAAGAGCTGCGTTGCAGACCTCCAGCGCCATGCTGCAGCGGGCTCAGACCACCGAAGGCCAGACGAAATCAGATCCTCTATGGGATCAATGACCTCATAGGTCTTGTTGTGTTCTTCGAGTGATTCGTGCTCCTCGCCTTGCAGCGTCCACGGTTCTCCAGCTTGGTACAGCATCAGGACTTCCGCCCACAGCTGCTGCATGTCAATGCCGTGGTCGTACTCAATGGACTTGCACTCAATAACCCAGAATCTGCGGTTCCCGGTTTGGTCGTGCAGAAACTCTCGAGGATTCACGCTGGCAAAAAATACTGTGCGCCTTGCAAACTCTGATTCCTTGCGTGCGTAGGCTCTGCGCAAAATATCCTTGTCGCGTGTCAGAAACGCCTTGAGCTGGGCAATATCTGACTTGCGGAATGTCGCGTCCAGTTCCCCGAGTTCGACCAGCCAATGGCTGACAACCTGTTTCACGCTGTCGCGGTCGTCTGGCCGCAGCATCATGCCGTCCTGCACCACGCCGAGGTCTTTCGGCACCAGGCGCTTGAACCATGCCGTCTTGCCCATGTACTGCGCGCCCTGGAAGACAAGCACACCGTGCGCTGATACGCCGTTCGGGTTGAACGCAGCGGCCACCGCAGAGATCAGCCAGCGGCGCATGATGGTGTTTTTCAGAGCCTCTTCGCCGTGCGATGCAACTGTATCGTAGAGGTCTTGCAGGCGGCTCTGGCCGTCCCATGGCTTGCTCTCGATCCAGTTTGCCACTGGGTTGTGCAGGTTGCGGTCGGCCATGTAGGTGATGTAGTCACCCACCTTGCCGGTCGGCATGCGCAGGCGTTCGCACCATGACATCAGCCACGCGATGCTGGCGTTGCCTCGGTTGTCCAGGCTGAACGCCTCGTCAGGGATCATGATCTCCTCTTCCTTGGAGATCACGTTGTACCTGACGGTGACGCCCAGGCGGCGGCATATCTCGGCCAGGTTCTCGATGGTGGACAGTGCGCGGCCACGATACTCATCGGGCAGCGGAGCGTTGATGGCCGTGATCTCTCCGGTGTCGGAGTCGATGATCTCGGACGATACAGTCGCCACCGCTGCGCTCGGCCGCCATACCGAAACCCTCTGAAGCATCCAGGCCCTACAGTCGGCCCAGGACGTGAACTCTGAGTCGGCTGCGTCCCACCCGTCGGGCTGGCCTGAGACGTCCAGAACCTTGACCTCGGTGGCCCGCTCATGGATGATCTGGGCCACGCGCTCCATGGCCTTTCGGCCAGGCTCGTCTGCGTCCGGCCACAACAGCACCTTGCGGCCTGCCAGCGGCGTCCAATCGGCCTTGTCTGCGGCCATGGCGCCTGCGGGCCATGTCACCACCGCGTAGAGACCAGCGAATCGTCGTGCAGCGTCTGCGGCCTTCTCGCCTTCGACTACCAGCACCGCAGCACCGGGACGCTCTGCGAGCTCTTGGAGACCGTACAGCGGACGCGGTGACGGCCACTGGCCCATGCCCCAGCGTTCGCCGTCCCAAGTCCATGGGATGATCTGCTTGCGCTCGCCTTGAGGATCGTAGCGGGCGATGTAGCCCAGCACCTCGCCGTCTGCGTTGCGGTACGTCCACCGCGCCGATGGCTTGCCATAGCGAGTGTGCACACACGGACACTCCGCGAAGTCCGCAGGCACTGGCGTGACAACGCGCCTAGCGGGTTCTGCCGGTGGCGCTGCGTGCGCGTGACCGTTGACGCGCTTGGCCGGCTTTGTCTCACCGCCGAGATGTCGATATGCATCGCCCATGGGCAGCTCGTAGATCGCGGCGTAAAGGCTCACCAGATCGCTGCCGTGGTCACCAGTTGCGAAGTCTGACCATGCGCCTGTTGCGAGGTTGATCTTGAGGGATTGACCGGCTGCACCGCTGAGATCGCCAGCGACCCAGGAATTGCCGCGCTTGCGGCCGGCTGGGAGCCAGGATGCGAGGTGAGTTTCAGCCGATGCGAGGAGTTGACGGGCCAGGCCGTCGAAGTCGAGGCCGGCCATTGTCAGATGGGGTCAGAGTCTGGGACCAACCACATGAGATCCGGGTCGTTGTGCGTGACGTTTTCCTTTGCTTCGTCGCACAACTCCCAGGCCAGCCCCCATGCCCGCATCTGCTCTTGTGTTGGTTGCTGTTGACGGCTCCACATGACCGTCAGCTCGCCCTTGTGGTCATGGATCGCATCAATCAGCAATGCGGCTTGATTTTCAGAAATCCCGTAGATTGCGCAAAAGCAATAACGGGCTTTTTTCAGGCGGTCGATCCGCCATCCTTCGGTCTCCGACCGATTGGCACTGATGAGCATCGCTCACTCCTTAGGGCACTACGGTTGCGCTCTGTGCGCGCCCGCTGGCCGGCCCAAACAACCAGCGGGAAGGTTCAGTATAGACCCGCAGCGCGGGCCCTAGTCAAGCGTCAAAACGGTATATCTGAGTCCATATCGTCAAAGTTCGTCTTCGGCTTCGCCGCCGCCTGACGCTCGCGTTCTGCACGCTCACGGATGGCCATGGCATCACGCTGATCCTGGGTCATACGAGGTGCAGGCGCGGCAGCAGGTGCAGCGGCCGGGCCGTAGCCGGCCTGCTCGTCCTTCGGCTTCACAGACAGGCTCATGTACTTCTGCCCGGCCAGCTTGGTGCCGTCGCGCCCTTGCTTGATCCAGGCCGAAAGCCAGTATTCGCGGCCGTCCACATTGATGCTGCCCCGGTAGTCCGGGCGGCTTTCGTTGCCTTGCTTGTCGTTCTTGGCCAGAAGGCCGCTGTTAGTCCGATCGTATTCAGTCATAGATCCTCTGTGGTGATGCGGCTGCGCCGCTTGGTGATGGGCCTGCGGCCCAGGTGAAACAGGTGGCAATGAGGGCAGTGGTAAATCTGCCGGCTGCGGCCACGGCGCGAGGCGCGTTCGCCTACGCGCTGGGCCTGAAGGAACGACGCGAACGCGATTTTTCCAGCGCAAGCACTGGCGCGGTAGTCGTCATCGACGGTCATGCCAGCAACGCCACTGCATCCTCAACCGACCGGCAAACCCCGGCCACGCCGCCCGCCTGGCGGATCGTGGCGAGGAACTCCTCCTGGCCTGGACGCATGCGGCCGGTGGCCGACTTGACCTCGATAGCCAGCGTGCGGCCGTCCTTGAGGACGCCCATGATGTCGCTCATGCCCTTGGCGGTGTTAGCACTGATGTACCGCACAGACCCGTCGCGGTTGCGTTCCTGGAACGTGCCCGAGTTCTGCCGCCAGCAGCTGGCGACTTTCGGGTGGCGCTTCAGCAGCGCCATGACGGCCTTGAGAATCTGGGCCTCGGTCGGCTGTCCTGACGGTTTGCGCGGACCGCGCTTGGCCGGCTCAGGCGGGATGTCCAGCAGCACGCGGGGCTTGTTGTTCATGGCCGCGTAGAGGTCCATCGTGGCCTGGTTGCGCAGCATCTTTTCGCGCAGGGTTTCGCGGCCTCGGGTTGTCATCCCATCGCCTCAGAGATCAAGTCACCAAAAGCCAGCTCCTCGGTTTCTGCGCCGATCTTGATGCCTGCCGCCGCTGCTGCAACGTTTTTGCACGCCTGGCGATAGTAGCTTGCCTTCAGTTCAGCACCAACTCCACGCCGGCCCAGCATGACAGGGCTGTAGACCTCGCTGCCAACGCCCATGAACGGCGTGAAGACCGTCTCGCCTGGATTGCTGAAAAGCTGTACGCATCGGTCAATCACGTCGAGCTGCAACGGGTGAACGTGCTTTTCGTCGTCCCCATCTCGCGCCTCACGAAACGGCAGGACATGGCCGATGCGAATGTCGTCCCACATGCAGTCGGCGTATTGCCGCCAGATCCAATGCGAAAAACGGTTTTCGGTTTGCTTGCCCTTCCACCCACGGTAGGCCATGACATCGCCAGGTGGAACCCGCTCACCAGCGTATTCAAGCATCCCGACCGGATGGCGCACTGGAACCGGATTGCTTCCGCGCTTGCGGAAAGTGAGCAGTTGGTCGCCAGCGGCCACGCCACAATCAATTGAGTCCTCAACCAGCGACTGATGCGCAAGGTTTTTCTGCATGGTACGCAGGCGCACAGCCAGCGGCTCCTTCCAGATCATTCGGCGGCCGGTGAACAGCCAGCCCTCACGTTCATGCAGGCGAATGATGTCGCCAGGAAAGTCAATGTAGCTGTCGGTCCCGCTGTTGCTGCGCGGCACATCCATGCAGTGCACAGCGGTCACGCGGCCGGGCATGGTCACGCGCGCCAGTTCTCGCACCACGAAAGCGTACTGGTCGAAAAACGTATCGTAGTCGTCGCAGTTCGACAGGTCGCGGTCGTTGCTGCTGTAGTGATACAGGCCACCGAATGGCGGCGAGTAGATCGACAGATGCACGCAGGCATCGGGCATGTTCTGCATGACCTCTATGCAGTCTCCGTGATAGAGGGCGAACTTGTCGGTAATCAATTGGTCGTGGACAGCCATGATGGAATCTCCTGAGTCTTTGTGAATTGCGATGCGCGCTCGATGGCCTGGGCGGCGTTCATCTGCGCAACCAAGTTGGAAAACATCGTGTCAGCCTGGGCGGCTTTGCGTTGCAGGTTGCGCAGAACTCCGCGCTCGCCTTCAGTGGTCACGATATCGACGGTCACTTGCCGCTGTTGGCCAAAGCGCCAGCACCTGCGGACGCCCTGGTAATACTGCTCGAACGAATGCGACGGGAAAAATGTGATGTGGTTGCAGTGCTGATAGTTCAGGCCCCACGCACCGATCTTCGGCTTTGTAATCAGCACGCGAGCGCGACTATTGGCAAAGTCCAACAGCTTGCCTTCCTTCTTGTCGTCAGAGTCCTTTCCGCTTACCTCCACTGCATCGGGTATCAAGTCCGAGAGTAGTTCGCTCTCATCGTTCAGATGACACCAGACAAGCGCAGGCTGGCCGGTGCCATTGACCAATGAAGCCACACGCTCGCATCGCTCGCGCACGGTCCTGCGGCGCTCCTCGCGCTGTTCATCAAGCCCCACTGCGGGCAGTGCGAAAAGCATTCCATCGGCGCAAGTGTTGGACTCCACCACATGCTCGACTTCGTTGATTGGCGGCAGGATGAACCGGCTATCGTCGAACCCGATGTCAGAAGGCCGGCGCACGGCCCTGGCCCACGAACACACCCAGCGCCAAAACGGCAATTCCGCGTGGCCCTTCAGGCGCCACTTAATGACCTCTCCAGCGAATCGACCTGAAGCACTGTTGTTCAGGTCGTTCTTGAAGAACCGATTGAGCATGTCCATGTGCCCGAGGTAGCCAAGCGCCTCAGATGATGTGCCCAGCTCCGTGAAGTCGTTAGGTGCCGCCGTGGCCGTTGCCAGAAGCCGATAGGGCAGCTTGCGGGCGAAGGCGGTAATCGCTCCCCTGGTTGAACCGCTGTAGCTCTTGAGAATGCTGCTCTCGTCACACGCCACGCCCACAAAATCAGCAGCATTAAACAGGTGCAGCTTTTCGTAGTTCGTGATCGTGATGCCAGGGTGCGAAACACCGTCGCGCGATACCTTGGCTGCAATGCCGAACTTCTCAGCATCGGCGGCAATTTGATGCGTCACCGCCAGCGGCGTCAGGAGCAACACCTTGCCATTTGTGCGCTGGACTACGTTGTCAGCCCACACCAGTTCCATCGCTGTCTTGCCCAGTCCGCAATCCGCAAAGATCGCAGCGCGCCCCTTGCGAAGCGCCCACTCTACGAGAGAAGCCTGGAAGTCGAAAAGCCACGGCGGCAGCGATATGGGCTCGAACCCATGTTCTCCACCTAGCTGGGCCTTGCGGTCCAGAAATGCAGCGTATTCCGCTGCCGATTCGTTTTGCACTCTTTCTCCTTTCGTTGCGGCCATGCCGCAGGTTGAAAAATCATCGGGGCCGGCTCACCAGCGGGCCGGCTCCACGTCAGCGGGTGTCTCGCGCAGATACCGCGACGGCAGCCGCTTGACCGTGCCGCGCAGCACCGACTCAGGCAGGCCGGGAAACGGCCAATCCTCGCGGATGCGGGCCACGCGCAGGGTAGCCACGCCGACCTCCAGCACCATGGCCTCCTGGCCGTCTGACAGGCGCACGCGGTCGCCTTGTTTCACGGTTTAGCCTCCGATGCGAACCACTCTGGCCTGATCTGCATCAGTTGCCACATGCGCGCCGGCGGGGGCGTCTCGCCCCACTTGTGCACGGCCACACGGCTGATGCCCAGTAAGCGGGCCAGTGCGCTGATGGAGCCTGCCCGCGTGATTGCGTCGGCTGTGCTGATGGCCGGCATGGGACCGGCATGGCGTTTTTGTTTCATGCCCACACTGTAACCGATACCGCGTCAAACTGTAAACCCTAGTTTTCAGTCGGGAATGCGTTGCAGGTGTTAACTTTGGTTTATGATTCTTCCATCGCAACACGCAACCAGGAGCACCAAATGATCCGCGTCACCTTCTACGTTTTCTCCAAGATTCTGAACCGCGAGTTCATCAACGTCGAAGTCCATCGCTCGATGGATGACGCAAGGCTTCGCGGCCTGGCGCTCGGCTGGACCATCTCCAAGGTCGAACAAATCTGAGGTCACCATGCAACCCCTTCGCCCCATCGACTACTTCTTCGCCGCCTCCTTCGGCATCACCCTCGGCTGCCTGCTGGCGGCCTTCATCTAAACCACAGGAGCCCGACCACATGCAAAACCTCACCACCTACGGCACCGGCGACGGCGCCATCTGGGGGCCGTGCACCGACGCGCGCGACCCGCGCTGGGATGGCGACCGCGAGCCCAGCGACAGCCACCGCGCTGATGCGGCCGA
>RPOS01000235.1 GCA_003820635.1 Verrucomicrobiaceae bacterium
ACTTGCACGGAACCAGCCTTTTTAAAGGTAAGGATGCCCGTGTTTTGATTCACTGCTGTTAATACAGCTTGTACGTAGCCGTATCGTTTTTGAGTGGTTGGGTCAATAGTGTCTTTGTCAATGATATCTCCGCCTACAGTAATGACTCGGTCTTCCAGGATTTCAGTGACCAACGGTTTCAACCCCCCTGGCACCCCTGGCACAGCCACATAAAAAGGAGGAGGCAAGGGGTTGGCAGGGCTCCAGGATCCCGCAAGTTTTACATACCAGTTCGAAGCATCTTCTGTAATGCTTTCAATGTATAGGTTATCGTTTGTGACAGGGTCTTTTAACTTATCGCTTCTCATTGAGCCCGCATAACGCCATCCGGCCCAATGCATGCCAAGCTCTTTGTTTGTTGTTGGGAACCCTACAAAAACACCAGAGATTATTGGGTTTGGGTTTGCAATTGAACTGGGAGTACCAGATGGTACAGGAATTTGATATTGAAATGGATAGGAGAAATCATTGTCATAAAAAGCTGCCGTAGCCAACTCGTAACCACGGCGCCATCTAGACCAGGCGGATTCCCTGTTTGTTGTACTAAGTGAGCCGGGAACAGATCCTTGGGAGAACTCTGTTGTAATTGGCTTTAAACGAAAAGGATCCTTGTCTTTTTCCTTGGTAAAGGAAGAAAAGGATCCAAAGTTATTTTTAGTGTTGGCCACAATACATCAGAAGAAACCACCCTGTGCATAGATGTGAGCACCTGGGTTGTAACCAGAAATGTTGGGGCCTTCCGCAAATACACCCACGTAAATACGGTCGCCTCGCTCCAGGTAAATACCCTTGTTGCGGAGTGGTGCACCAGCCCCTAAACCAGATGTATTACCTGCAGTAGGCATGGGCACGGCCAGTTGAGGCATCACGTCAGAGCAATCAACAAGGCCGCTGTTAGCAGGAACTGTTTTTGCAAACAGTACACGATAGTCACCACTTGCAGGAATAGGAGTAGTGGTATTACGTGTCTGGTAAAAAACAAAAGTAACGGCAGGTTGAGAACCGTAAGCAACCCCTTGGAACAAGAAACCGCTAGTGATACCGCCGGAATAGTTCAGAGCTGTATTGACGCCAGTTAATGTGCCCGAACCAGTGTAAGTGTAGTAACCAACGCCACTGGCAGTACCGCCTGTAAGGACCGCAGCGGATTGAATGTAAACAACTTGACCACTGGTTAAAGCAACAACCGTGCCAGAGGTGCTGGCATTAACGGTGTAATCAGCGTCCCGATAACGGTCATTGCGTGCAATCGTGATGGAGTCAACAACCCCACCACTGTTGTTGTCTTCGCTAAGAGCAGCGTCCATGTCCACCAGGATCGATGGCGCTTGGCCCCCCTGGACAAACACAGTATTACTGGCTTGACTTCCAACAGTCTGAGTAGTGACACGCACCGTATCAAATAACGGACGGTCAATAAATAGGGGCTGCTTGTTTGAAGAGGATGAGCTTATACCTAATAACACCCTGTTTACGCTATGCTTAACAGGGGCCTCCGAACACTCCCCTCATTTTAAACCATGGATTACTTGAATTTGACATGCGATTTCTGTGGTGTTTCTTTTTTCCGCTCAATGACAGAAGTCAATAGGAAGAAAAAGAAAAGCGCGGATGGAAAAATTCGTTGTTTAAACTGCAGAAGCGCAACTCACGGCATGCACAAAAGCAGTGAATACAAAAGTTGGCATGCAATGAAAATGCGTTGTAACAACCCAAACCAAACTGGGTATGAAAGATATGGCGGAAGAGGAGTTAGTTATGAACCTAGCTGGGAAACTTTTGAGGGATTTTTTAAAGATATGGGGCCAAAAGAAAATTCAAAACTTGAGCTAGATCGCATCGACAATGATGGTCATTACTGCAAAGAAAATTGCCGTTGGGCTACGCGTAAAGAACAGACACGTAATCGTGGTGGCAAACGTGCCACACGCCTTTACACCTTTGAAGGAAAAACAATGTGTATTTCAGATTGGGCTGCAGAGGTGGGTATCAGTCCGCAGTCAATGCAGAAACGATTAAATAATAATTGGCCTTTAGAGAAGGCTTTTTCAAAAGAACGGCACGACAAAAAAGGCTCCACACATGTGAAGCCCAAAGATCAGAACTGAGTTAACGATTCTAAAAAGGAACTGCGTGGCGTGTATAGAGACGCCACGTTTATGTCAGATTCCAGCTCTGTTGCTGGACGCCGAAACAGTGACTTGAGCATTTGCTCTTGCACTGTTGGCTCTTTGAGCGTCTGATTAACCAACAAGTTCTTAAGGATAAAACCCTCAAGGAATTTCTTGGCATCTAAACCAGATGCTCCAGCAGGCTGCGCAGTAGCAGTAGATGAAGATGCTCCAGCAAGTTGCGCCGCTGTCGATGAAGGAGTTAGGGGATCACCCAATGTTGCTTGAGCTTCTTTGTAACGTCTCCCCCCTGGTTTAAACCCAGGAAGAGAAGATGCAACAGAAGTGCCAAAAGAATCTTTGGCATTCAAGTTTACATTTGGGTTGCCACCGAGAATTGTTGCATATGCACGGTCGATTCCCATCTGACCTGGCTTGAAACCACGGTCGGTAAGGAATCTCTCAACGGCAGGCAACTGTTCGGCAATCGTGTATTTGCCAAGTTTTTCTTGCTTTAGATACTTGGCTCGTTCCGGCCCACCAAATTGGATTAAGCCATAGTAGTTACCGCCAGCACCGCCATACACGTTCGGCCTAAAGTTAGACTCCTGGTGGATTAACGCACCAAATTCATAGGGGTCCAGCCCAAGACGTTGCGCTGTTTGGAACACAGCTGCACGATCTTCTGGTCGTAATGTGCCAATGCGTCCGGTAGTCATTTTTAGTTTAACCTCTAGCTCCTACCCAGTTTGAACTTGCCTTGAGACCAGGGATAAAGACGGTTTGCAGCGCAAGGGCCGTAGCTAAATAGGTCAAAGTACGTTTAACAAACTTAGGGCAGAGAATCATGGTTTTAAAGCAACAACACTGGCTCCCATGAATCAAAGGATTCGCGTCCAGTTGGCTGGGCTTACATGCTATGCAACGCCAGGAATATCAACGACTGTTGGCTTGTCCGAGTAACGAAGCAAATAATGCTGCTCGCCGTTGTTCGGCAGGGGTATTAAACGAGAAAGCCTCTAAGGAAATGTCCCCGGCTGGCTGCAGGTTGGTTGCACCAGCATAGGTTGCTTCCGCCGGATTAGTTGGAGGTGGCCCCACGGGGGGCTGAGACTGTTCGCTCAAGAAGCGATTAAACATCTGAGACTTTAGTTGATTTTCAGGAGTATTGAATGTGGTGGCTGGCAGTGGAGTTCCAACAGGTTGAAGATCGGATGCGCCTACGTAAGAAGGAATAGACTGCATTGCACCTTCGCTCAACAAGGAGTCCGGAGCAAAAGGCAGATCTGCTGGGGCGCCCATAAGACCTACATTGATTTGATTCTGAATGGCTTCGTAACCACTTTGGCCAGGCTTGACCTTGGCCGCAAGTTTAGGGTTGCGCTGCGCCCAGATTTGCATGCCAATATCACGAGCAGCATTCATCTCCTCTTGGCTTTTGGCAGCAGCACGTGCTTTTTCATAACGCTGAAGCTCAGGGTCTTGTGCAGTCAATTGCGCGACCCGTGCTTTTTCAGCTTGATATGCACGCTCTGCTGGTGTCGAGGAACTAGCAAGAGGGGTTGCAGAGGCAGCTGGAGGAACAGAAGATCTTACTGGAACGGCGTAATCTGTTTTTTGGCCCGGAAATTTGAATAAAGGAGACGCAGCCATCGGTGCAGCTGCAGCCATCTCAATAAAAGTTTTAGGCTTGGGCTGCGGTCTTTGAAAAACAGAAGATACCACGCCGGCGTCTTTAATCGCCTTAAAAATGTCCATGGCCATAATTACCTCCAAACCTCATGTAAATAAAGACGTGAGCCAACTGCGGTGTCGGCAGGTCCAGGTAATGCCTGGATAAATTCAGCACCAGAGCGTTCGTAACGGTAACGAGCCTGGAAGGGATCTTTGTAGTTGGGAACGTACAGGATGCCAGCAAGACGATTGGTTTCGTAGAGATAAATCTCGTCCCAAACCTTTAGCGCCTCCTTGGCATTGCTGGAGCGAATTGTGCGGTCCACGTCTCCGAGAATGCTTTCAATTCGTGTAGAAGGTGTCGATGCAACTTCTGTTTTCTTCTCAGCCGTATCGCACCGACCAAGTTGAATGACAACCTTGTCATAGAAGTATGAATCCGGAACGGTATTCATTGCTTCCTCTAGCCTGCTGTAATCACCAGCTGGCACGGACACGGTAAAGTAGCCCAGGTGATACCTAACTCTACTTTTGTCAAAGTCAGATAACTGCACGTCTACCTTTCGTTATAGTTTAATTATAAAGTAATCAATTTACCCAACACCTGGCAGGGGTGACTTCATGTACTCAACCAGAAACTGTTGAGACATACTGGGTTGTGGTGCCAGGGCTTCGCCAAGTGTTTGTTCAAGCATTACCTCTTGCAGTGTCTTTTGCTTTGGTTTTGTCAGTTGCAAAAGAGACATCAGTGACGAAAGGTCGTCTCCAGAGGCTTCATTTTTTTGCTGCGTAGAAGCAACTAAATCAGCACCTGGCATGATGTCAGTCAGTTTGCCTTCTGCCGTTTTGTACCGCCCAGTAGCGAGCCATTCAAGCTGCGGATCAGTAATGTACTTTTTGCCCTCAAGTGCCAGGTGAACATGGGTGTCATGTCCTGGATCACCAGGTCCCAAAGCTTCATTAAACAGCCCAAGCTTTTGTGCTCTATAACGAAGCTCGCCGGTACGCTCCTTCCAAGACTTTGCAGGTCCTCCTTTGTAAGCAGGTGCCACATCAGGACGCCAGTCGCGAACATCAATAGCCTGGCCACCAGGGCGATAGTGATATCCAGTTGGAGAGTGCCCTTTCCCTACGCCACCAAATTCTGGATGCTCACCAATGTTTAATCCAACTTTTTGTAAATAACGTCCAACGTCGGCAATACTTCTTTCGGCCATTATCCTTTTCTTTTTATTTTAAAACGAAAAAACCCCTGGTTTCCCAGGGGCTTCTGCGTAAAGTAATTAATCAAACCCTGACTAAGTCGGCTGCCAGAACTGCATCCCAGTCCACACGCTTAATCTGTCTTAACTGCTCAAGGCTATTAAACTTCTCACCCGATAAGGACATCTGAAGATCTTTAATCTCTCTAGCTGTCTTGACACCAATTCCCTTGATATGATCAGCGATCATTTGGGGGGTGGCAGTATTAATGTTTAAACGTGTTTCGGGTGGGAAAACACGAGGCTCTTCTTGGGCAGCCTTATCCTTAACCTGAAGAGTTGCAACTTTTTTTGTTGCTACTTCATCTGGGGTCAATTCAGTTTTGTAAGCAGTGTAAAGGCGACCGTCCTGATCTTCGACCATGAACCAATCGCCGTTATCCCATTCGCTTACAACTTTGACGCGAGCGCCAGTTTTACGATGCTGGTAAAGCATAAGGACCAGATGTTTTAATTCTGGTCCTAGTTTAACCTAATCAGCTAACGGTGCGGCCGAGGATATACTCTTCGATATCTTCGTAGCCAGGTGCGTCATCAGGTTGGATGTAGCACACTTCAACCACGAGATAGCCTTTCAGGCCAGCGTTGTAATCGGCATCAGCCAGATACACACCACCAGACACGCCAGTATCGGTGTTGGTGCCACGGGCGAACACCTTGAAGGTGGTAGCGCCACTGAGGGCCTTGTACACGCCAGAGGGGCCCACGCCGGTCGCACCAGTGGTGGTCAGGAAAGGCGTGGAGCCGAGGGCTTGAGTGCCAGCAGCAAACACGATCTTGGTGGATGCGTCACCAGAGGTGGTGGAGGTGAGGTTGGCCTGCGCGATAGGCTCGCCCACACCGGTCACAGCCACGGGGCCGCTGGAGTCGCGACCGAAGGTAACCACGTTACCGGTCGAGGCATACACGCCAGTAGCAACGCGACCATCGCCCCAGCCAGAAGCAACCGAGATCGCAGCGCGATAAACGAAAGCAGGTTGGGTGGCGCTACCAGAGATCACCATGCCGGTGATGTCGGGGCGGGTGTCGTCTTGGCGGTAAGGCGAAGGAACGATCACGCTCATGGTTTGGCCATAGGTGGCTGCATCACCGGAAGTCCAGGACACAGGCACGTAACCGCGCTGTTGGAAGTAGCGGTAGCCAGGGACGGCCAGCACCGAGGTGGGGCCACCCTTGGAGTAATCATTGCTGCCGTCAGCGACGACATCAATGTTCTTATACCAGCCGTTCAGGGCATTGGTCCAGTTACCTGGATAGATCTTCTTGGAAGATAAGTAGGACATTTATTTCTCCGTTAAATTGGATTTATTTTTCTTTATCAGATGGTGCCGTCGTCCTGGACAAAGCTGAAGGCGGTGGTCACGAAGTCCTTGTTCAGGATCTCGAAGCCAGCGTACAGTTGCCAAATAAGGATGATAAAGCGGCTGAAGTCATCGTTGTTGTTGATAAGCACCTGGGCATTAGGACCACCGATGCCAACACCGATTGCTTGAGGACCGAAGAAGTAACCTTGAGCAACTTCTTGGTTGGAGAAGGTGTTAGCACCATCGCTAGCGAAGGTAGCAGACACAGTCTTGGTCGGGAAGTTGGTCGATTCGAAGAACTTGACACCTTCAAACTGAACGCCGGTCGGCATCACAGGTTCACCAGCCAGGAAATAGCCCTGACCAGCTTGGGGACCCATGTAGAAGCTGGAGTTGTTAGGCATCATGGGGTTGCCCATGTACATGCCTTGACCGGGGTTGCCGCTGTAGCGAGCAATCTCACGGAAGTCTGGGTCACGACGCAGGTGCATCATGAAAGTAGGATCGCAGATGCAGCGATACAGACCATCAGAGAAGGTAGGAACGTTGCGCTTACGCAGGTCCTTAACAACGGTCAGAAGGTCGGTGCGCACCTGGAACTGCTGCACTTGAGCAGCGTACTCCGCAGAGGTATAGGAGATCGAACCGTTGGCAGCTTTGCCCTTGCTACCAGGGAAGTAGTAACCACCTTGGGTGGAAGAAGCTTCACCGTTGGCTTCGGCTTTGGCTAATTCGTCAATAAAGACGCGGTCCCGCCAGCGACGGTAGTCGTCCAGCAGAGTCAGGCTGCCGATCGACTGGTGGAACATGTTCAGGTTGCCGGTATCCAGCAACAGGCGCTGCGCGGTGATCAGCGTCTCCCGAGCAATCTTGAAGGTCGAAGGCTGGGTCGGATCGCCGGGGTCTGCAGGACCGGTGTATTCCTTAAGCACCACCAGGACTTTTTCCTTGGTGATGTTACGGCTGTTAGCGGTACCGATGGTTTGGTCGGCAATACGCTCACGGCTGTCCTTAGTACCAGGAGTACCCCAGAACTTGTAGCGGTCTAACTGAACAGTTTGACCGGGCTGACGAGTGAAGTCGTGGACAACCACGGGCTCCACGGCCATCTCGGCAATATAAGCAGGGTGTGGACGGTAAAGTTCCGCACCTAAAATCTTTGGAAAGTCGTTCTCCTGGTCTCTAGTTTCTTAGAGGGGTGGACTATCTCTTCATCCCTGTGGGATGCCGGACGCTAAATCTGGTATTACGTAACAAGAACGTGTTACCCCCAGTAGTCTCTGCACCTTCCAATCACGCTTGATTGGCTTGGCTCAGGATTACCCTCGTCTTTACGTTAGGGCTTCCCTGAATTCATCCAGTTTGCACTCATCGATTGCTCGGTGAGGTGACAACGTTGAGCGTTCAGTTGAGGCGTGTTAAGCTTGGAAATCTGTTTATGAACAAAATGAATCCAAAACTTGTACCCGGATTTGGTAATCTTTACTTGACGGAAGAAGGAAAAGCTTTTGAAAAACAACTTGATCCCGACAATCAAGAATATTTTCAAGAGATACCCATTCGCTCAACCAGTGTTTATGACCGTCTTTCAGTTCTTGTAGATGGAAAAAGAAAAAGATTCAATCTCCATGTTTTGATGGCCGTTGCTTTTTTGGGGTTGGATCTGCGTTCCCATGGAACCAGTAACTTTTCCCTGCAAGTAGATCACAAAGACAATGACAAGAGGAATAATCGACTTGACAATCTTGAGATCGTTACCAAACAAACAAATCTAACAAGGGCCTGGAAAACGGGTTGTTACAAGAACAATGGTTTTGCCAGTAAAGGGAAGCCGAAGAAGTCTTTGAGAAAGTTTTCTTCGGAAGACGTGGCTCAAATCAAAGCTTTAAAGGAAGCTGGTCTTTCTTATAGAAAGATTGCTGAAAAGTTTGACTGTAACCACGGAGCTATTTACCAAATCTTGAAGGGCTACACCTACCAGGATCTGAACTAGCTATCAATGAACACTTTGGTTTATCCTCCAGTGTCAGTGTTTTTATCGGGTGAAAGATAAAGACACATGTGTCTTATCTAACAAAAATTTTAGCAGGTGGTAACTCAAAAGTTACATGTACTGCATGGTCGGCACGCCCATACGCGCCATACTGGTGTTGTTGGAACCGTAGCTTTCGGGGTCAATTGGTGCACCTTGCTGGAACCCAGGGATGCCCATGGCACCGGCAAGGCCACCAGCGGCTAAACCGCCGAGACCAGCAGCACCTGCGGCAAGGGGAACACCAGCAACTGCAGCTGCCTCTTGACTAATGCCACGGTTGATGATGTCAGCCACAGGACCCATTGCGCCACGAGCAAATGCGGCACGCTTGCTGCCAGCTGGGGCAGAAGCACCAATAGCACCAAGGCCTTCAATTGCTGTAGATGCAGCAGCTGCACGAGCAGGACCGGCATATTTACCAGCCAGACGTGCGGCGCCAAGAGCACCACGGGCACCAAGACCTGCAGCTACGCCGCCAAGTACAGCACTACCTGGATCTTCGCCCTGTGCGGCAAGAGCCCCGCCTGCCAGAAGACCGGCGGCGACGGGGACTCCATATGCAAGACCAGGACGACGTTGTCCTAATGGTTGCATTGCCTCACTCCATCACGAAGAGTTTGTTAGACACGGTGCCAGGCTGAGCTTGGTTCAGAACGCGCCAGGCATTCTGGGGATCACGCGCCATCATGTCGTTGAAGGTGCCCCAGAAGTTGGTGGGTTGCTGAGGAGCGGCCGCAGCAGGAGGAGCAGGGAACTCGCCATAAGCATACGGATCAACCTGCTCGGTTGGGTAACCATAAGCTTCCAGATCTTGCTCACCTTCGTGAACAGGATATGGACCTTCAGGACCAAAGAAGCGAATGGTGTAATCGCTCAGCACATCAGGGTTGGTCAGAATCTCGTTATAGGCAAGATTCTCAGTGTGAGACTGGGTAGCAAATTCGGCATACTCTTGAAGAGTACCGGTCATTTCCTGGCCCCAGGCAACGGCGCTATCCAGCAGGCCTTCGAGTTGAAGGGCGTAATTATTTAGAATTGCGGGAGCTTCGCTTCCGAACGCTGCGATTACTTGCTGGCTTTCCAGGCTCAGACCCTCCGAGGAGGTTGGGGAAGAGCTGGGCGAGTAAGCCTGGTTGGTTGACCAAGTCTGCGGAGCCGATTGTTGCGTAGCTTGGCTGCTCACCGAACCGTAGTTGGCTTGGCCGTAGCTCGTCGTCGGAGCTGATGGTTGACCCTGGAACGGGGATTGAACTGGTGCGCTCAGTAGATTCACTACTTTGTTGAACGCCGACTCCCATGGGTTCCCCTGTACTTCCGCCGGTTGGGATTGGGGGGCGTACTGAGTAGGGGCTGAGGGTTGGTAAACCGGGGCCGCCTGAGGTGCTGCCACCTGGTAGTTCACCGGGGCTGCTTGGTACGAGACCGGGGCTTGGCTCGGCTGGTAAGACGGAGTCACGTAACTGCTCGGCGCTACTGCCGGAGTCGGGCTCGTCTGTGGGATCGATTGGACGGTAGCGTCCTGCATAACTCATCTCCTTTTGTAATGCTTCTAAAGTTCGATACAGATATGGAGTTAAATCCAACCTGGGATCGGCAGCCATCGGAAGGTTTGGCGACTGCGGGTGAGGGGTCTGCATCAGGCCGCCCACCAGGCGAGAGAATTGGGCAAAAGCGCCCTGTAGTTCACTCACCATCCTGAACGGAAACCCAGATAACATCTCGGCCCGTTCCTCATCCGTTTTAGACGGGAAGAGGTATTTCAGTGCTTCAATGCTATCAACACCTAATTCTTGCAAGTTGCGTACCACAATTGAGTTGTTAAGTACGTCTTGCGTGGAATCCTCGTAAACAGGTCCTGTCCACCTCCACAGCATAGTGACATCACCATCTGGAATGAGGCCCGTTACACCAGGGGGAACAGTTTGGGCTTGGATAGCAGAATTAATCGCTTCTTGCACCAAGGCTTCAAATTGTTCTGCAGCCTGTGTATAGCCGTCTCTTTCTTCTTTGGTTGCACCAG
>RPOS01000236.1 GCA_003820635.1 Verrucomicrobiaceae bacterium
TAGTTGCCACGGGCGCAATCGGCACAGTCACGGTTGTGACCGATGTTGTGGTGTCAGTGACAGGCGTATCGGCCACAGGTGCGGTTGGCACCGTATCAGTAACGGCTGGCGCTAATGCTGATCCCACGGGCGTATCTGCCACTGGCGCAGTGGGTGCAGTTACGATCACTGGCACCGCAGAGGTCTACCCCACAGGCGTATCAGCTACTGGCGCAATCGGCACAGTCACGGCTACAAGCGATGTAGAAGTCTATCCAACAGGCGTGCGTGCAGTCTGTGTCATTGGAGACGTCAATGTCTGGGGCATTATTGATGACAGCCAGACTCCCAATTGGACAGGCATTACAACACCGAGCGGCGCTTGGGTGGTTATCCCGGACGGGCAAATCCCAACGTGGGCGAGTATTGATGACACTCAATTGCCGGTATGGACTAGCATCCCAGCAGCACCAGATGGTGGCTGGGCAGTTGTGCCCGCACCCGTGTCTGCATGGGCGGTAATCAATGACACGCAAACGCCGGGATGGAATAATGTTTCAGATGCTCAGACCCCCGGTTGGGGTGCGATAGACGACACGCAAGTTCCGGGATGGACGCCGGTTAATGACGCACAAACACCGACGTGGACGGCGGTGCCGGATACTCAATCTCCAAATTGGCAGCAAGTAGCTGCGTAAGGACAAAACATGGCAACTGCATATACATCGCTTCTTGGTCTGGCGCTTCCGGTAACGGGTGAGCTTGCCGGCACATGGGGCGACACAGTCAACAACTCCATCACTTCGCTGCTGGACTCGGCTGTCTCTGGCACGACCACACTCAGCACTGACGCCGATGTCACCCTGACAACCACCACGGGTGCGTCTAACCAAGCCCGCCAAGCGATCCTGTTGTGCAGCGGCGCTCGTACCGTCTTGCGCAATATCACTGCCCCCGCACAGTCTAAGCTCTATGTGGTTATCAACAGCACCACCGGCGGCTTCGGCGTAGTGATTCGAGGTGTCGGCCCCACCACAGGCGTGACCGTGGCCAACGGCAAGACCGCCGTGGTTGTGTGGAATGGCACAGACTTCGTGGAAGTGGCCCCCGCAGTAGCGACTAACTTGTCCGGTGGCGCAGCAGGCTCAGTACCGTATCAGTCGGCGGCTAATACCACGACCTTCCTCGCCATCGGCGCAGCGAACTACGTGCTGACATCCACAGGCACAGCGCCGACATGGACATTGAACACTGGCACAGGCAGTGTGGTGCGAGCTACGTCACCCACGTTGGTAACGCCCATTTTGGGCACCCCGCAATCGGGCACGCTGACGAACTGCACCGGCTTGCCAATCAGCACGGGCGTGTCTGGCCTTGGCGCCGGGATAGCCACCTTCCTTGCTACGCCTTCCAGCGCAAACCTTGCAACTGCCGTGACAGACGAAACTGGCACAGGCGCACTGGTGTTCGGCACCAGTCCTACCCTCGCCACGCCAACCTTCACGACATCCGCCACCTTTCCGCTGCATATTGGCGGCACAACCACGACCAGCACACTAACGCTGCGCTCCACCTCAAGTGTAGGCACCACCGGCGCAGACATTATTTTCCAAGTGGGCAACAACGGTGCGACAGAAGCTGCTCGAATCTTAAATAATGGAAATATGGGGATTGGCACTACTAGCCCCACCAACAAGCTGACTATCGGGGCTGGCGATCTTCAAATCGACAATGCTCAATAAGTTCGCGGCAAGATCGCAGCGGGCACGACGACAAGGATGCTGGGCATTAACGCCAGTGATACGCTCTTTATCGGGTCGGTTGATGCCGCAGTAAGCAGCATTACATTTAATGTCAACGGAACAACCTACGGCGGGTTTGATGCCTCTGGCAACGTTAACTTTACCGGCAACGTCATTCTCGGGAACGCCACTACCGACACCGTCACGGTGAATGGGTATATGTCAGTGGGGGGCACACCAACAGCTTCTCAAGGTCTGCGAGTTATCCCCAGCGGTCTGACGGGAACATCCCAATTCGGGTCTGTGCTATCGCTAACAGCTACGTCTGCCGCAACAGCAGGCGTGGAAGCTGCGCGAGTGCAGGCAGGCACCGCAGCGGCGGCATTTACAACCGCTTACGCGGCAGGCTTATGGGTTCGGGATGCGCTTCGTGGCGCAGGCTCTACCATTACCAACAATTACGGTATTTACATTGACGAAAAGGTTGCAGGCACCAACAACTACGGCCTCGTTTCAGTCGTCGCCGCTGGCGCGAATAAGTGGAACCTTTATATTGATGGCACCGCGGCTAACTACTTTGCAGGCAACGTGGGGATTGGCACAGTTACTCCCGGCTCCCCGCTGACAATCGGTACTGCCACAGCTATCCCTCTGCTTATCAATGGCCAGACAACTGGCGCCAGCTATATCAGCATCACCAATACGGGCGGGGCGTATGTTGGTGGGGTGAACAATAGTGCAGGCAGTGCGATTGTCAGCGGGCTTGCCTATTCCTCTTTGGTGGGGACAAATAACGCGACCGCTTTGCAGTTGACCACTAATGGCAATGCACGCCTGACAGTCGACAGCGCAGGCAACGTCGGTATTGGCACAAACGCACCCGGTACACTTTTGCAGGTACAGCAAACTTTAGCTAATACATACACCTCTACATCTGCAATAGACGCAGTCCCAATTGGATCACTGACCTCGATTGTTAACTTGGCGCAAGCCGCAGATGTCTTTCGCGGGGTTAATTTTTCCTCCAGAAGTGCAGCTGGCGATTTACAAAATGCTTACTTTGGCGCGGTATCCACGGCCACTGGAAATTCCCCAATCTTTGTGTGGGGTCAACGCACTGGAGCAACTGCGTATGCCGAGCGCATGCGCATCACCAGCGCAGGCGAAGTGCTGATAGGTGCAACAGCCGCAATTAATAGCTCTAAATTGCTGGTGGCAGGAGTAACCGGCAGCAATCCAGCCGTAATTCAAGGCGGCGCAGCGGCTTCAGCAGTATTGGCGTTCTACAATAACGCTGCAACAAACAATCGTTTTATGATCGGGCAGGGGTATGGAACCGCATCAGACAACATTGCTTTCATTCAAAACTATGTCAGTGCAGCTTTAGTCTTTGGTACAAACTCAACCGAACGGATGCGTGTTGATGCTTCTGGCAACGTGGGGATTGGAACGAATGCGCCCACAACTCTTGTACAAGCGTCTAAAACGCAAAACGCGGACACTAGTATAAGCGTCGTAAATCTGGATACGGGGGCAGCCGCCTCCTCATCTGTACAAGCCGGTTCTGATTCCGGTAATGCAATTCTAGCTGCTTACGGAAGTGGATTTACGCCTACTGGTGTACGCCTTGCAAGTTCCGCTGCTTTACTTACGTCGGCGGCAAGTACGGGAGGCTTGTCGATTGGTGCCCGGAATGCTGCGGGGGTCATTCGGTTTTCGACAGGCGGCGATACGGAACGCATGCGCATCGACAGCGCAGGCAACTTAGGATTAGGGATAACGCCCAGTGCTTGGAGAACGGCAGCTGGAACAAAAGCATTGCAGATTGGCGTTGGCGGCGCTTTATTTTCTCAAGACTCTTCGGGAACTTATTGGACGGTACTTACAAGCAATAGTTTTCAAAATACCTCAAACGTAGACGCGTATATAAATACTGGTTTTGCAACTTCCTATACGCAAACATCCGGAAAACATGTCTGGGCAACAGCCCCCTCCGGCACCGCAGGCGCAACGATCACCTTTACCTCAGCAATGACGCTGGATGCGTCTGGGAATCTTGGGATTGGCACCACTACTCCAACTAACCTCTTGTCCCTTGGAGGCAATGCTGCCCGCACGATCTGGATGGAGCGGCACACTACAGCTAATACAGCAGGTAACAACCTGACATTGCAGTCAGGTGGTGCAACAAGTGGGGCAACCGATAAGACCGGCGGTACGTTGCTGTTGAGCTCGGGCACAGCCACCGGCACAGGCACGTCGATCATTACATTCCTGACAGCGACCGCTGGGTCAACCGGTACTGTAGATAACGCTCCGGCAGAGCGGATGCGCATCAACTCTACGGGCAATTTGCTAATCGGCGGCACTACCCCGCAAGGCAACTCCCGAATTGAATTGCTTGGAACGAACGACGCAACTTCAGCCATTTCGCTTTACCGCTCGGATTTGTCGCACCGTACCGTTATTGGTGCCAACTATATTGGCACTTTTACGGCGTCCTCATTTTCGGTGTTTTCAAACTCCCTTGAGCGTATTACTGCCTTGTCAAGTGGCAACGTGGGGATTGGCACGACTACGCCGGTTAATAAGCTGCAAGTGAACGGTTCCTTCGGCCGCAATGCACCCGTGACCAAGACCGGTAACTTCACCCTTGGCGACGCAGAAAACTGGCTGATCTGTAATGGCACGGCGACGATTACAGTGACACTGCCAGCGGCATCTAGCTGGACTGGGCGTGAGGTGATGCTTAAAACCATCGCCGCATTCACGGTGGTGTCAGCTTCCAGCAACGTAGTACCCTTGATTGGCGGGGCAGCGGGTACGGCAATTTTGGCGGCAACAGCAGGCAAGTGGGTAACGCTGGTGTCGGATGGTACAAACTGGATCACAATGGCAGGCGCTTAAGGAGATCAAAATGAATCCTGTACTTATTCAAGCATTGGTGCGACACATCCTCACGGCGATTGCCGGGGGGTTTGCGGTTAAATATGGTGTGGATGGCGGCGCGGCTGAAGCCATCATCGGCGGCGCGTCGGCGCTGGCCGGTGTGGGCTGGTCGATTTACGACAAGAAGAAGGGCGCATAAAATGGCTGTGACTTATACATGGGTGTTCAATCCGCTGGATGTGAAGCTGTCTGAGGATGGCTTGACCAATGTGGTGTATAACGTGAATTGGCGCTTGATCGGCACTGACGGTACTTACTCGGCCAATGTGTACGGCTCTGTAGGCGTACCGGCTCCGTCGCCCGCAGCCTTCACACCTTACGATCAGCTTACCGAAGAGACGGTGCAAGGCTGGGTGGTGGATGCCTTGGGAACCGAGCAAGTGGCCCAATATGAGCAAGGCATTGCCGATCAAATTGCTTTGCAGCAAAACCCGGTTGATGCGTCCCTTCCACCTCCTTGGAGTAACACATGATTAAGCTCGAACTGTCTATTGAAGAAACCCAAATCGTTTTGGTGGGCCTGTCCAAGTTGCCCTACGAAGCTGTTGCTGCTGTAATCGAGAAGATTAAAGAGCAAGCTCAGCCTCAAGTGCAGCCTGCGGAAGAACCCGCAGCGGAGTAAGCAGTACAATGGCGGTGAGCGGTCCGGCCTGCTCACCGTCGTGCAGTCAGCCGTGCCAGTGGGACTAAACTTCTACGATCACGGACTGACAAGTGAAAGAAAACTTCGACACAGCGTTTGCCAAACTCATCCGGCATGAGGGCGGTTATGTAAATCACCCGTCTGACCCGGGCGGCATGACCAATCTCGGCGTGACTAAGCGCGTCTGGGAAGAGTGGGTCGGCCATACTGTCGATGAGAAGACCATGCGCGGGCTTACCCCGGAGATGGTCAAGCCGCTCTATAAACGCAAATACTGGGATAAAGTCTGCGGCGACGATCTGCCTGCCGGCGTGGATTACTGCGTGTTTGATGCCGCAGTGAATAGCGGCGCGGGTCGTGCGATCAAATGGCTTCAGCAATCGCTGGGCACAACCCAAGACGGCGCCCTCGGCCCCAAAACACTCGCCGCTGCTAAAGCCGCCGACCCACAACTGCTCGTCGTTGGCTATAACGCCGTTCGCCTCGCCTTCTTGCAAGACCTACCCACATGGAACACCTTCGGCAAAGGCTGGGGACGGCGCGTGGCTGAGGTCAAACAAGACGCTGCGACCATGACCGCATAAGGAGGCATTGTGCCGCTAAAGAAATTGGTTTTGAAGCCGGGATTGAATAAAGAAACCACGCGATACACCACTGAAGGCGGTTGGTATGACGGTGATAAAGTACGGTTTCGCCAAGGCACGCCCGAAAAGATAGGCGGGTGGGTGCGTATCTCAGCCAGTACGTTTTTGGGCGTGTGCCGCAGCTTGTGGAACTGGATTACGCTGGCCAGCCTGAATCTGATGGGTGTGGGCACTAACCTCAAGTTCTACATCGAGTCTGGCGGTAACTACAACGACATCACGCCTCTGCGGCTAACGGCTACGCTGACCAACCCCTTCACGGCTACGTTGGGCTCGTCAGTTATTACGGTGGCACATACAGCGCACGGAAGCGCTACGGGCGACTTTGTGACGTTCAGCGGGGCTGCCGGGCTGGGTGGCAATATTACTGCGGCTGTCTTGAACCAAGAGTATCAAGTCACGGTTCTGGGGGTAAATAGCTACACAATTACGGTTGCGGCCACAGCAATCGCAGCAGACGTAACTGGCTCGCCGGGTGGCGGAGCCGCTGTTTCCGCAGCCTACCAGATTGATTCAGGCCCAGCGTTCTCCGTGCCGTTGACAGGCTGGGGCGCAGGCTCTTGGGGTAGTGGGTCGTGGGGCCTTACGTCTGCAACGGATAGTATGCGCCTGTGGAGCCAGAATAACTTTGGCGAAGACCTGATCTTTAATCCACGCGGCGGCGGTATCTATTATTGGGATGCGTCGAGCGGACTGACCTCTCGGGGTGTGGCTTTGTCGTCTCTGGCCGGCGCCTCCAGTGTGCCAACCATTGCCAACTTCATCTTCGTATCGGACATTAGCCGGTTTGTATTCGCCTTCGGCACGACTGATTATCTGTCCGCTGCATTCGACCCGATGTTGGTGCGTTGGTCGGATCAAGAAAGTGCGGTGAATTGGACCCCGGCAGTGACCAATCAGGCAGGCAGCGTGCGGCTGTCTCACGGCTCGGAGATCATCTCCTGCTTGCAATCCCGGCAGGAAGTTATCGTATGGACGGATTCGGCGCTGTACGCGCTGCAATACCTTGGCGCTCCGGATGTGTGGGGATCGCAGCTCATGGGCGACAACCTTTCCATCGCAGGGCCAAACGCTACGGCGTTGGCGAGCGGGGTGGTGTTTTGGATGGGCATCGACAAATTCTACAAATACGACGGTCGCGTTGAGACGCTTCGTTGTGATTTGCGCCAGTACATTTTTGATGACTTTAACTCCCTGCAACGCGCACAGGTAGTGGCCGGCACTAACGAAGGCTTTAATGAAGTCTGGTGGTTTTATTGCAGCGAAAACTCGACGACCAATGACAGGTACGTTGTGTACAACTACGGCGAAGATATTTGGTACTACGGCACCATAGCACGCACCGCATGGATCGATAGCGGATTGCGATCACACCCTGTAGGAGCCACGTATCTGAACAACCTCGTCAATCACGAAGTAGGCGTAGACGACAATTCGACAGGCACGTTGGTAGCGATTGAGTCCTACATTACCTCTGCGGAATTTGACATCGACGACGGGCATAACTTCTCGTTTATCTATCGAATGTTGCCGGATGTGACCTTCCGAGGCTCTACAGCGGCCAGCCCCAACGCGACCATGTATTTGCTGCCAATGGCTAACTCCGGTTCTGGGTATAACAGCCCTGCCTCGGTGGGCGGCAGCAACTCGGCAGTAGTTACGCGAATCGCTACGGTGCCAATTGAAGAGTTTACCGGGCAGGTGTATACCCGCGTTCGAGGCCGTCAGATGTCGATCAAGATGGAAAGCACCGGGCTAGGCGTGCAGTGGCAGCTTGGCTCTCCACGGATAGATATTCGTCCTGATGGGAGGCGAGGTTAATGGCACTTGTTGAAGCTCGCATGCCCGCTGTGCCCAGCCTGCCATTAGGCCCGGTGCAGTACGACAGGCAATACGTTGACCAGCTTAATAACGTGCTGCGTCTGTACTTTAACCAGCTCAATCATGTAGTGGGGAGACTCGTGGCAAACCAAGGCCCATACGAAGTTTATTTTGGCGACGAAGGCGTCGATGCGTTTGGTCGGCTGCGGGTGAGCAACCCCTTCACTTTGTTTGATAGCCAAAACAGATACGCTATAGACAATCAGTTTGACACGTCGACAGCCACGGGGGGCACAGCAACCTATCTGAGCAATGAAAGCTCGGTGTCGTTGAATACAACCACCAGCTCAGGCAGCGAAGTAATCCGCCAGACTTATCGCGTGTTTCCGTATCAACCCGGCAAGGGCCTGACGTTCCTTGGCACCTTTGTCATGGCGGCGCCGAAGACAAACTTGCGCCAGAGGGTAGGCTACTTCAATACAGCGAACGGCGCGTTCCTCCAGCAGAACGGCACTACAGTCTCGTTCGTCCTTCGGTCAAACTCTTTGCCGACACCGGGCACGCCAAGCGACGTTCGCACAGTCAATCAAGCCGACTGGAACGTGGATAAAATGGACGGCACAGGCCCAAGCGGGCGCGTGCTAGACCTGACCAAGAACCAGATTCTGTACATGGACTTTGAGTGGCTGGGTACAGGGGATGTTCGCTGTGGATTTTATGTAGATGGCAGGCCGCAGATATGTCACATCTTCCACAACGACAATACACAGACTGCTGTGTATATGCAGACGGCCATCCTGCCGGTGCGATATGAAATCACCAATACGGGAGCGACCGGCTCGGCGTCGTCGATGAAACAGGTCTGCTCGACGGTTATCAGCGAGGGCGGCTACGAGGCAACATCAATTGACCATGTGGCGCGACGCACCACAGCATTGGGCACAATCAGCACAACATTCCTGCCGCTGGTCTCTATCCGGCTTGCGTCCACGGCGCTTGGCGCTGTTGTGTTGCCGAACCGAGTACAGGTGTTGCCGACGACCAACCAGAACTACGAAGTTGCGTTGTTTAAAAACGCGACGCTTACCGGCGCAAGCTATGCCGCAGTCAGTTCGGATGCCAACGTGGAGGCTGACGTAAGTGCCACGGCCATGACAGGAGGCACCATCGTGCAAACGGACTACGTAACGACCAGCGGTAGTGGCGGAGCGGGGATTCTGGTAGCGCCCACCGGGTACAACTTTGACTTGCAGTTGGGCGTGTCGTTAGCGGGAGTGAGCGACATTTATACAGTCGGCATCCGAACAGTATCCGGTGCCACGACGGGCGATGCCGTAGGCTCGTTGTCGTTTTACGACCTGACTCAGTGAGGTAGATATGTCGGAATATGATGATGGCAGTGCGGAAAGACAAGCAGCCGCATATCGAGCAATGGGGTACGAGTGGGTAGAGGGCGGAGAAGGTGGAAGGTATCAATATACCGGACGATCTCTTCTGCCCCCGGTTGAGCCTCCTACATTACGTGTAACTCCGGGCATGACGGAAGCGCAATTACAAAAACTAACAACACAAACTCCAATTACAAAAACTAGGGTTGTAGAAACTGGAGAAGGTGGGTATGAAGTTTATGATTACTACGACCCAGCAAGCCAAGCCAAGCAACTGTTGGCGCAGCCCGCACAAGTAAGCACCGACTATATTCGTAATAACTTTCCTTCATTGGCTCAGTTGCCCCAATCGGTGTTGAATCAAATGGGGCAAGACTGGCGTACCGCATACGCGCACATCCATAAGATTTCGGAGCAAAGTTCTAGCGGCTGGTGGGGAGGTGCGGGCGGCAAAGAAGGGTTTGTTCCGGTGCCGATAATAAATAGGGGGACTGGCAAACCAGAACTCCAGGTGGGCGGAAATGGTGAAATGTTTGCAGAGGCGTTGCCTTACGTCACCTACTCGCCAGAGTACGGGCTGGGAGTGCCAAAAGCGGGGATGCGCCCGTATGACAGCGGGTTTAGTTTCTTGGACTTTGTGGGCGCAGCGGCTCCGGGGATTGCGCTCTCA
>RPOS01000237.1 GCA_003820635.1 Verrucomicrobiaceae bacterium
GCGACTAACCCGGACGGCGACCAGTACGAGATTTTTGAGTTTCCTGCCATTCTCAATGAGGAATCGACCGACCCGGACAACCCGCCGAAGTCACTTTGGCCGGAACAGTGGTCGCTTGAGTCGTTGCTGCGCACAAAAGCGTCGATGTCGCACATTCTGTGGCAGTGGAATGCGCAGTACATGCAGAATCCGACGGCTTCGGAGTCTGCCATCATCAAGCGGGAGTGGATCAAGTGGTGGCCGCACGAAGACCCGCCTAAAGTCGACTTTATTGTGCAGGCATACGACACGGCGCTCACTACCAAGACCCGGTCGGACTATAGCGTGTGCCAGACTTGGGGCGTTTTCTTCCATGAGGAAGACAATTCCACTAATGTCATCTTGCTGAACCAAGTGAAAGGCAAGTGGGAGTTCCCTGAGCTCAAGCAAATGGCCCTCGACCAGTACCAAGAGTGGGAGCCAGACTCCGTGATTGTCGAAGCCAAGGCCAGCGGCCAGCCGCTGATCGACGAGATGCGTCGCAGCGGTATCTTTGTGCAGGACTACAGCCCGGGCAAGGGCCAAGACAAGATCGCACGGCTCAACGCCGTGGCAGACATGTTTGCCAGCGGCCATGTATGGTTCCCGGAGACTCACTGGGCGCAAGCCACCGTAGAAGAGATTGTATCGTTCCCCGCCGCCGAGCATGACGACGCGGTCGACGCCTGTACCTTGGCCTTAGCACGTGTGCGTAAGGGCGGGTTGCTGTCCTTGCGGACTGATAACGAGGACAATGAACCAGTCTTTTTCCGCCGCAAAGGCGGCTACTACTGACCCAATTAAGGACCGACCCAATGGCAACAAACGTTGATAAGGCGCTGACCTCCGCCAACCCGCTGCTCGACAACGAGCCGTTCCAGCTTGAGCTCGACCTCGACCTCGACGACTCTCCCTCGACACAGACCCAGCTCGACGATGGGTCGATTGAGATTACGCTTGGCGAATCCACTTCTCCTACCGACACCGACGAAGACATTTCATTTGATGCCAACTTGGCTGACTACCTCGATGAGTCCGTCCTTGCCACACTGGCCTCAGACCTGATCGACGAAGTCGAGACCGACATTCAATCCAGAAAAGACTGGGTTGAGACGTATGTCAAAGGTATGGAAGTGCTGGGCTTGAAGTATGAAGAGCGGATGGAGCCTTGGGAAGACGCCTGTGGTGTGTACAGTGCCGTCTTGTCGGAAGCTGCCATTCGGTTCCAAGCTGAGACTATGCAGGAGACATTCCCTGCCGCTGGCCCCGTGAAGACGCTGATCCTCGGAGAATCCACGCCGGAGAAAGAGAAAGCGGCGGAGCGTGTGCGGGACGACATGAACTACCAGATCACGGAAGTGATGAGCGAGTATCGGACGGAGCACGAGCGGGCTCTGTTTAATCTGGCGCTGGCGGGTAGCGTGTTCAAGAAGGTCTACTTTGACCCTAACCTTGACCGGCAAGTTAGCATCACCGTGCCGGCTGAAGACATTATTGTGCCGTGGGGTGCCACCGATCTAAACACCGCTGAGCGCGTGACGCACATCCTGCGCAAAACCAAGCTGGAGATGCAGAAGTTGCAGGCATCCGAGTTTTATCGGGACGTGGACTTGGGCGAAGCGCGGTCGTATCACACCGACCTCGAGAAGAAGAAGGCTGAGGACTCGGGCTTTACGATCACTGATGACAATCGGTATTCGCTGTTTGAGTGCCACGCAGACCTCGTCATTCCCGGGTTCGACGCAGCAGAAGACGAAGACAATCTCTCACCCTTGCCGTCCCCGTACGTTGTAACGCTCGACCGTGGGTCACAGACTATTCTCTCTATCCGTCGTAACTGGGAGCCGCACCTGCCGTCGCCAGCACACCCCACGGGGACTGCGACACAACGGCCCACACCGACACCGCTCAAGCGCCAGCACTTCGTACACTACCCGTACATTATTGGGTTTGGGTTTTATGGCCTTGGGCTGATCCACATCATCGGCGGCTATGCCCGTGCGGGCACCTCACTCATCCGTCAGCTGGTGGACGCGGGCACGCTGAATAACTTGCCGGGTGGCCTCAAGGCCCGTGGCATGCGTATCAAGGGCGACGACACGCCCATCGCACCCGGAGAATTCCGGGACGTGGACATCCCCTCGGGGGCCATCCGCGACAACATCATGCCGCTGCCGTACAAGGAGCCGTCTCAAGTTCTGCTCGCCCTGCTGAACCAGATCACCGAAGAAGGCCGACGTTTAGGGGCTATCAGCGATCTTAATGTTAGCGATATGAGCGCGAACGCGCCCGTGGGCACGACGCTGGCTATTTTGGAGCGCACTCTCAAGCCGATGGCTGCGGTGCAGGCGCGTGTGCACTACGCCATGAAGCAGGAGTTCAAGCTGCTGAAGGCACTCATCGCTGAGTATGCGCCCAGCCAGTATGACTACAAGCCCAGCCACGCTAACCGTAAGGCACGGCGCGAGGACTACGCGACGACTGAGGTGATCCCGGTTAGCGACCCTAACAGCTCGACAATGGCCCAGCGGGTTGTGCAGTATCAAGCGATTATGCAGATGGCGCAGGCTGCGCCTCAGATTTATGACCTGCCGTACCTGCACAGACAGATGATCGAGGTGTTGGGCGTAAAGAACGCCGACAAGATTCTGCCGATGCCCGAGGACCAGACGCCACGCGATCCGATTTCCGAGAACATGGCAGTGATGATCGGCAAGCCGGTCAAAGCGTTTATCTACCAAGATCACGATGCGCATATCTCCGCGCACATGACGTTTCTGCAAGACCCGATGATTGCCGCAACACTCGGCCAGAATCCGATGGCTCAGCAGATGCAGGCCGCTCTAATGGCGCACGTTGCCGAGCACTTGGGGTACAGCTATCGCAAGCAGATCGAGGAACAGCTTGGCGTGCCTCTGCCGCCCCCGGACAAGCCCCTGCCGGAGGAGTTTGAGGTGCAGTTGTCGCGCCTCGTGGCCGATGCGTCCAAGCAGCTGGTGCAGATGCACCAGAGTCAGGCCGCCCAGCAGCAGGCTCAGCAGCAAGCTCAGGACCCGCTGTTGCAGATTCAGCAGCAGGAGTTGCAGGTCAAGCAGCAAGACATCCAGCGTAAGGCCCAGAAGGATGCGCTCGATGCCAAGCAGGCTGACCGTCGCCTGTCTCTTGAGGAACAGCGCCTGTTGCTCGACGCGCAGAAGAGTGGCGCGCAGCTCCAAGCACAAGACAAGCAGAATGCAGATCGTTTGAAGATGGACCTGATGAAGACCGTAGTGCAGCAGCAACGAAAACCCAAGGAGAAATAATTGGCGAAGACAGTGTTTGAAGCCCTCCGGAGCAATCTGGAGGGGGAGAGTGTGCGGATAAGTAATCACCTCGCTGAAGGCAAGGCGGGGGATTACGCAACGTATAAAGAGCTGTGTGGGGTCGTCCGAGGGCTGACCCACGCAGTAGCAGCGATTACAGACCTTGAGCAGAACTACTTGGAACGAGATGATGACTGAGCCCGTATTCACTGAAGAAGAGATCGAGAAGCAACTGCCGAAACCCGTCGGTTACATGCTGCTGATCGCCCTGCCTGTGGTCGACGAGACGTATGAATCGGGCATTGTTAAAGATGCCAAGACTGTGCACTACGAGAAGGTGCTGTCGACCATCGGGCTGGTGCTGGACATGGGCTCGCAGGCATACAAAGACCCTGAGCGGTTCCCGCATGGGCCGTGGTGTTCCGCCGGTGAGTATGTGATGTTCCGCAGCAACAGCGGCACGCGGTTTACCTTCCGAGGGGTGGAGTATCGCCTCATGTCTGACGACAGCATCGAGGCTGTTGTTGCTGATCCCCGTGGCATTAGCCGCCCTTAAGGAGGGTATATGGAAAAGTTTGAATTTGAGTTTCCCGATCCCGACAAGGAAGAGGCCAAGGCTAAAGCCCCCGCCGCTGAAGCCGACGACAATGAGTTCGAAGTTGAGGTAGTCGACGATACGCCGGCGAAAGATCGCGGGCGCAAGCCTGCTGAGCCGCCGACAGACGTGACTGAGGATGAGCTGGAAGGCTATTCGGACAAGGTCAAGAAGCGTATTCAGCACTTCACGCGGGGCTATCACGACGAGCGTCGGGCGAAAGAATCTGCCTTGCGCGAGCGTGAGGAAGCCCTGAAGCTGGCGCAGTCGATCATTGAAGAGAATAAAAAGCTCAAAAGTACCGTTAATCAGAATCAGGAAGCACTCCTCGAACAAGCTAAACGCTCCGCTGATGTTGAATTGGCCCAAGCCAAGGCTCAGTTTCGTGCGGCCTACGAAGAAGGCGACCCAGATAAGGTAACAACAGCCCAAGAAAACATGACATCCGCCAAGCTGAAAGCGGATCGAGTGGCTAACTTTAGGCTGCCGACTTTACAAGAGGAAGAATCTCCTGTAGAAATTAAAAATAACGCTCCGGCACAGCCGCAAGCTCCGTTAGATTCCCGAGTCGCTGCATGGGCACAAGATAATCCGTGGTTCGGGTCTGACGATGAGATGACGAGTTTTGCGTTGGGGCTGCACAACAAGCTGTACAAGCAAGGTGTCGACCTTCAATCCGACGAATACTACGACGCTATCAACCGTCGTATGCGCCAAGTGTTCCCCGATCAGTTCGAGGAATCTGAACCAGACGAGAAACCACGCCGTAAACCGGTAGTGGCTCCTGCGACCCGCACTGCCGCACCCCGAAAAATCGTACTGACAACATCGCAACAGGCTATTGCCAAACGGCTTGGTCTAACTTTGGAGCAGTACGCTCGACAGGTTGCTGAAGACATGAGGAAACAAAATGGCTGAGAACAGAACTTCACGTGATGCGGCAATTCGTAAGCGCCGCTGGGCACCCGCTTCCTTGCTGCCTGATCCTACCCCTGAACAGGGCTATGTATTTCGCTGGGTACGTATGTCCACGATGAACCAAGCTTATCCCATGAATGTTTCCGCAAAACTTCGTGAAGGTTGGGAACCGGTTAAGGCGTCGGCTCACCCCGAGATTCAGCTGGCTGCTATCGAAAATGATAAGCACCGCGACAATATCGTGATTGGTGGTTTGATGCTCTGCAAAATCCCCACTGAGATGGCTGAAGACCGTGATGCGTACTATCGCACGCAAGCGGAAAATCAGATGCACGCAGTTGATAACACTTTTATGCGCGAGAATGATCCTCGGATGCCTCTGTTCGCAGAGAAAAAATCCAAGGTCACTTTCGGTAACGGAACCTAATAGGAGCTACACATGGCGTCTACGCTTTCTCCTTATGGCCTGCGTCCGATCCAGTTGGTCGGCGGTCAGGTCTTCGCGGGTCAATTCCGCGAATACAAATTCTCGGTTAACACAGCCGCCGCGATCTTCGCTGGCGATGTGATCGCTCTTGCTAGCACTGGCGAACCGGCTTCCATCACTACAACTCCAGTTGGTATCAAGATTCCGGCTACGTCTGCTGACGCAACTGCCGGTATCGTTGGTGTGTGCGTTGGCGTTCGCTACGTTACCCCCAATCTGAACCAGCAACAGTTTGCCCAGTACCTGCCCGCCAACGCGGTCACTGCTGGCTACACTGACATTTTTGTTCGCGTGGTTGATGATCCTGATGCACTGTTCCAGATTCAAGGCACAGCCGCTCTGGGCACATTCAACAGCGGCACAAACGGCTCCGGCTGGTCTGGCGCTATCGGCAAGAATGCCGCCCTTGGTTTTGTCACTGCGGGCAACACCCGTACAGGCAATTCCGGCGTCAACCTGATTGTCGGCTCCAACGGTGCCGGTCTGGTGACTACTGCTGCTACCGCAATGCGCGTTGTTGATGTTGTGCGCGGCACTGAATCTGATTTGTACCCCGAGTTTGTGGTCAAGTTCAATCAGGGCGTGCACTCTTACTACAACTCGCTCGGCGTCTAAGGAGACTGAAGCATGGCTATTTCACGTTCACAGCTACTCAAAGAACTTCTCCCGGGCCTGAATGCGTTGTTCGGTCTGGAGTACAAGCGCTACGGCGAAGAGCACAAGGAAATCTACGAAATCGAGACTTCCGAGCGTTCGTTTGAAGAAGAAACCAAGCTGTCTGGTTTCGGTCAAGCGCCGGTCAAAAACGAAGGTTCCGCAATTGTGTACGACAACGCCCAAGAAGCTTGGACGGCGCGCTACACACACGAAACCATCGCCCTTGGTTTCTCGATCACTGAAGAAGCGATTGAAGATAACTTGTACGACAGCCTGTCTGCTCGTTATACCAAGGCGCTGGCCCGTGGTATGGCCTACACCAAGCAAGTCAAAGCCGCTTCGATTCTGAACAACGGCTTTGCTGGTGGCCCGACCTACGGCGACGGCAAGACTCTGTTCGCTACAGACCACCCGCTGGTCAATGGCGCAACAAACAGCAACCGCCCGTCTACTGGCGCTGACTTGAATGAGACTTCGCTTGAAGCCGCTGTCATTCAGATCGCTGCTTGGACAGACGAGCGTGGCCTGCTGATCGCTGCCAAGCCCCGTAAGTTGGTTGTTCCGCCCGCACTGATGTTCGTTGCAACTCGCCTGCTCGAAACAGAGCTGCGTGTCGGCACCACTGACAACGACATCAACGCGCTGAAGAACAACGGCTCGATCCCCGAAGGTTACGCGGTCAATCACTTCTTGACCGACATCAACGGCTGGTTCCTGCTGACCGACGTGCCTAACGGCATGAAGCATTTCGTCCGTACTCCGATGCAGACCGGAATGGATGGAGACTTCGAAACGGGCAACACCCGTTACAAGGCCCGCGAACGCTATTCCTTTGGGGTCAGCGATCCTCTGGGTGTGTTTGGTTCGCCCGGCGCGAGCTGATAAGTAGTTGATTTGTAGCAAAAAAGGGGCTTCGGCCCCTTTTTTGTTGTCCAGCTTGTTTTCTCACAAAGACTTTGGTACAGTTAATTAGGATTACCTGTAACTAAATCTAAAGGAGCGAATATGGACACAAAAGACCTGCCAAAAACTCGCGCTGAAGCGAAAGCAACTGGGGCCAAGTACTACTTTACTGGCGAGCCGTGCAAGCACGGGCACATCGCGCCCCGCAAAACCAAAGGCGCCTGTGTTGAATGTTTACGAGACGAGTGGAAACGTGGGGCAGTAACTCGGGCAGATTACTTTGCTGCCTACAACCGCAATGACGTAGTAAAAGAGCAAAAACATGATTGGTATTTGGCAAATCGCGAGCAAGTAATCGCCCGCGCAAAATTGCAAACCAAAGATCAAAAACGGGCCTATCAAACAGCATGGAAAGAACGAAATCTTGTTTGGGTTCGGGCAGACACTAAAGCGCGGCGTCGCAAGCACAGGCAAGCCACTCCACCGTGGATCACGCGCAAACAAAAATCTGAAATGCGAGCGCTGTATCAGATTGCTATCACAATGACCAAAACGACTGGGGAAGCGTACGTAGTTGACCATATCTACCCCTTGCGATCAGACACCGTGTGCGGGCTGCATGTGCCGTGGAACCTGCGAGTTATTACTCGCGCAGAGAACTTGCGCAAGTCAAACTTGTTGCCGGATGACTCCGCAGCGTTGGCGTTTCCAAACGCCCTTGACCCCCCACTACCTACGTGCTAAAACGTATGTATTCCGGGGCTTACCCCGGTATGCGCGACGTCCCCGGACGATGACATGCAAACGCCCATACCGAACTCGCATGTGAGGACAATATGAGCTTTTCTACTTTCTCCGGTCCCGTACGCTCGGGCACTGTGCGCGAAGGCGCTGGCCGCAACACTGGCTTGGTTGTGCTTACCCAAGCTTATGATTCTGGCGATCTGACGGGTACTACTACCGGCACGCTCGACATCAACTCGGGCATCATCCTGCCGCAA
>RPOS01000238.1 GCA_003820635.1 Verrucomicrobiaceae bacterium
ACGTTTTGACTCACCAAGTGCTGCTCGATCAGCCCGAGCATGGTGGTGAACTGCGAAAACACCAGGATCCGCCTGCCCTCTTCGATCAGCACGTCGAGCAAATCGGTTAGAAAATCGAGTTTGGCCGACTCATGGATGGTATTGGAGAATTCATCGGGCAGCAGGCGCGGGTCGCAGCAGATCTGGCGGAGCTTGAGCAGGGCGTCGAGGAAGACGATCTGGTATTCACTGCCACCGCGTGCGGCGAGGGCCTCGCGGACACGCTTGTTCATCGTTGCTCTAACGGTTTCGTAAAGGTCCTTCTGCGCGGTATGGAGCTCTATCAGATGGACGAGCTCGGTTTTGGGCGGCAGTTCCTTGGCGACCTGGTCCTTGGTGCGGCGCAGGATGAGCGGGGCGACGCGCTTTTTGAGGACTTCGTTGCGTTCTTCGTCGCCGTCCTTTTCGATGGGTTTCCTAAAACGCGCGCTGAATGCCTGCTCGCTGCCGAGGAAGCCGGGAACGAGGAATTTCATCAGGCTCCACAACTCGCCGAGGTGGTTCTCGACGGGCGTTCCTGATAGACAAAGGCGGTGGCGCGCATCGAGCTTGCAGGCGGCCTGCGCGACCTTGGCATGCGGGTTCTTGATGTTCTGCGCTTCATCGAGCACGGCGAGGTGGAAGGGAAAAGTGCGGAGTTTCTCGATGTCGCGGTGGAGCAGGGCGAAGGATGTTAGAACAAGGTCCGCGTGCGGGATGGAGCGGTGGTATTTCCTGCGCTCCGGCCCGTTGAGGATGAGCACGCGCAGCTCCGGCGTGAACTTGCGCGCCTCCGCCGCCCAGTTCGGAACCACCGAGGTGGGTGCGACGACGAGTGTGGGCAGGCCGCGCGAGTGGCCGGATTTTTTCTCTGTTAGAATGTGGGTGAGGGTTTGCAGGGTTTTGCCGAGGCCCATGTCATCGGCCAGGATGCCGTGCAGGCCGTGGCGGGCGAGAAACTGCATCCAGCGGAAGCCTGCGAGTTGATAATCGCGCAGCGTGGCCTGCACGCCGGCGTCGGGCGCGACGGCTTCGATGCCGGAGAAGTCCTTGAGCTTGGAGGCGAGCTCGGCGAGATCCGGCGGTGTTTCGATGCCGAGGCCTTCGAGTCCGGCGAGGGTGGCGGCGTCCAGTGCGTGAAGCCGCGCCCGGTCGGGAAACTTGGGATCAATGAGTGACGCGAGATGATGGAGGATGCGGCGCACGCGGCCGATCGGCAGCTTGAGAGCATCGCCATTCGGTAGCGGTGCATAGATATGCCCGAGGTCCGGGCGGTCGAGGGTTTCCTCAAGAAAATCGCTTTCCAGCAATTCCGCGAGGATCGGCAGCAGGTCGTGGCGCTCGCCGCCCACGTCGAAGCCCACCGACAGGCTGAACCAGCCGCCGTCCTGCGCTGTTAGAGAACTGTCCCATTGCGCGGGATCGGCCTCGAAGACACGGTGGCCCACGTTGTCATCCACCGTCACACGCCAGCCGGTGTCTTCGAGCCGGGCGATCATTTCACCGCGGAACTGGTGCCAGAAATGATCGACCGCGATGCGGCTGGGATCGGGAAACCAGCGGTCGCGGGGAGGCGCGTTTTTGGCATCGCGGGATTTGAGGTTGAGCAGGAAGCGCCATGCGGAGTTTGACTGGAGCGAGGAAAGTCCGGTGTCCGCGAGCTGGCGGGCGGCGGCGTTTTCGGCGGCTTGCTGGTGCTGGAGAATAACCGTGCGGCCGTTTGGCGGAAGCACGCGGCTGGTCCACTCCGGCATTGAGCCGCGCAGCGGGCTACGATGTTCACCGTAGATCACGCTGGCCTCGGCGGAAATCCAGACTTCCGGGTCCGGCTGACCGAGCGATTGGAGCAGCAGCCGGGACATCTTGTCCACCGGCTCACGGGTGACGTGGAGTTCGAACCGCGGTTCGGGCGAGATGACCGGCAAATCCGGCGGAGGTGGTGGTGGAGCATCTGCCTTCGGCAAAGCGGCGGCGACAGCAGCGGTGATGCCGTGGCCGTGCAAGCGCGAGAGGGCGCGTTCTTTCTCCGCCTTGAGAATGAGCGCTGCGGCATGATGACAGAAGGCCCCGAGCTCGCAGGAGCAGAAGGTTTCGAAATCCCAGCCATCGCCGGATTTCCAGAATCCGACCTCGGTTTCCTCCTTCGCCACGTTTCCCAAAAGGGTGAACGAAGCCGGGGCCGCTTCCTCCAAGCGCAGGTCGCGGACCTTGGAAACCATGGCCTGCGCGGCGTGGAGAATTTCCTCGTCGAAACGATTGCGCCAGCGGCTGTCGCGCAGGAATGAAGAGGGCTCGGCGGACACGGGGCGGCAGGTTTGCGGGCCTGGCGCTTGCAAAGCGCCGCCATGTATTAAGATTGCGTCGAGGGCGTGCAGAGCTCCACCACGATGCCGTCCTTGTCGCGAACGAAGGCGACAATCTGGCCCCAAGGCTTGGTGGCTGGCGGGGCAACGGCGGTGGCCCCGGCGGCCAGCGCGCGTTCGTAGGCGGCGGGCACATCGTCGGTGGTGAAGGCGATCTCGAAACCGGCGGGCGGTTTCGACAGGCAGTTTTCCTCGAAGCCGCAGGGCAGGTTGGATTTCGCCAGGCCATTGGCGGCGAAGGAGAGTGTGGTGGAACCTGTGTCCATCTCGGCATACATGCCGGCCTCGTGGACAAACTTGCGGCCAAGGCCGAAGGCGTCTTCGTAAAATGCCACCGCGCGGGGGACGTCTTTGACGTAGAGGATCGTGTAGCCAAGCTTCATGGCCGGAGGCATAGCAAAGCCCCGCCCTCCTCGACAAGCACAGTCACCGGGGAAATACAGAGTGGTATTACGCCAGTTTCAGAAATTAGTTTACATCCCTTAACCAATTGATATTCTGCCGGGCGTGAAAAATGTCGGTGTCATTCTGCTCGCGCTGATTCCCGTTTTTGGGAATCTGGTTTCCTGTTCGAGCCAGGTGAAGGCGCGCAAGCCGGTGAGCTACCGCTTCGAGCATGGCCGCACCGCGTTGTTGAAAAACGGCGTTGCGTATGCGCCGCGCGATGCCCCGGCAGCGGTGAAGCGGGCGATCGCCGCCGGCAACCGGTTGCAAGGCAAGCCCTACAAGTGGGGCGGCGGCCATGCGAGCCATGTGGACAGTGGCTACGATTGCTCCGGCACGGTTTCCTACGTGCTGCGCGAGGCCGGCCTGCTGCGCGGCTCGCTGCCCTCCAGCGGCTATTTCAAATACGGCAAAAAGGGCGAGGGCAAATGGATCACTATCTACATCCGCAAGGGGCATGTTTTTCTCACCATCGCCGGTCTCAGGTTGGATACCGGCGGTCCCGGCAACCGGACGGGCCCGCGTTGGAAACCCGAAACCCGCCAAAGCAAGGGCCACGTGATGCGCCACCCCGCAGGGCTTTGAGTTTCCCGAGCATGGGCCGTCATGGGCGCTGGCCGGTGGTCACCGGATTTTGCCGAAAGCCGCGCTTCGATTTGCGGGGTGAACCGGGATGGTTGACGCCACGGGGCGGGCTGCACCTAATGGTAACGGATCGATGCGATCCTCCATTGTTGAAACAACCCCAAACTGACAAACCTGCTTTATGAAAGACTTCCGCGCCCCCGAGATCCGCAACCTTGCCGTAACCGGCCATGCATCCACCGGCAAAACCCTGCTTTGCGAAGCGATGCTGGTATGCGCCGGAAAAATCACCCGCGCAGGGACCATCGAGCAGGGCAACACGGTTTCCGATTTCCACTCGGATGAAAAGGAGCACCAGCAGTCCATCCACGCCACCGTCATCGCCGAGGAGTGGCTGGGGCGCGAACTCAATATCATCGATTGCCCCGGCACGCCGGATTTCATCAGCGAGCCGCTCAGCGCGCTGCGCGTGGCGGACTCCGCGATGATCGTCATCAGCGGCGTGAACGGCGTGGAAACCGGAGCCGACGAATTGTGGGCGGCCGCTGCGGAATATGACATCCCTCGCTTCCTGGTGATCAATCTGCTGGACCGCGAGCGCACGGACTACGCCGCGATTCTCGAAGAAGCGCGCGAGCATTACGGCGCCCGCGTTTTCCCGATGACCCTGCCGGTGGACGAGAGTCCGGGATTCAGCTCGGTGCTGGATGTGATGCGCTCGGAGGTGATCACCTTCGCCGCCGACGGCAGCGGAAAATACGAGGAGAAACCCGCCGAGGGCGCGCTCAAGGAAAAGGTCACCGAACTGCACCGCCAGCTCATCGACATGGTGGCGGAGTCGGAGGATGAATTGTTGGAGAAATTCTTCGAGGAGGGCACGCTCAGCGAAGATGAACTCCGCGCGCACGTCCACGAGGCGGTGCAGAAAGGCTTGGTGGTGCCGGTGTTCGCCGCGTCCGGCGTGAAAAACGTCGGGGTTTCGAGGATTCTGGATTTCATCGCCAAATATGGAGCCTCGCCGGTGGACCGGGCGACGGTCGCGGCCAAGGACGCGAACGGAGGCGATATCAGCGTGGCGCTGAATGACGGCCAGACGGTGGCTTATGTTTTCAAGACGATGCACGAGAACCATGTCGGCAACCTTTCGTTCTTCCGCGTTTACAGCGGAGACGTGGTTTCCGGCTCGGAGCTCATCAACGTCAATCGTGGCGAAACCGAGCGCATCGGCCAGCTCTACCGCGTCAATGGCTCCGCCCGCGAGCCGGTGCCATCGCTGCACGCCGGTGACATTGGAGCGGTGGTGAAACTCCGCGCCACCCGTGCGGGCGACACACTCTGCGCCGCCGCCCGCCAAGTCACCCTGCCGGTGGTGGATTTCCCCGCGCCCAACACCCGCGGCGCGCTTGTCGCCAAGTCCAAGTCCGACCTCAACAAGCTCGGCGAAGGACTCTCCGCACTGCGCGAGGAGGATCCGACGTTTGAATATCACTTCGACCCGGAAGTGGGCCAGACGATCGTTTCCGGCCAAGGCTGGCTGCAGCTACAGATCATGGCGGAGGAACTCAAACGCCGCTTCAATGTGGACGTGGAGCTCGTAGCGCCGCGGGTTTCCTACCGTGCCACCATTTCCGGCCGCAGCGAGTCCAAGCACCGCCACAAGAAACAAACCGGCGGCGCGGGGCAGTTCGCGGAAGTGTGGATGCGCATCGAGTCGTTACCCTCGGAAAGCGGCGTGGTCTTCACCCAGTCGCTGGTCGGCAGCAACGTGGACCGCGTGTTTGTGCCTTCGGTGGAAAAAGGCGTGCAGACCGCCTGCACAGCCGGTCCCTACGGTGGCTTCCCGGTCACCGATGTGAAGGTGGATTTCTACGACGGCAAGCAACACCCGGTGGACTCCAAGGACATTGCGTTCCAGATCGCCGGCAAGGCCGCCTTCAACGAGGCCTTCCTGATGGCCAAGCCAAAACTGCTGGAACCGGTGATGGAACTGCGCATCAAGGTGCCCTCCGATGCCGTCGGTGGCGTGCTGGCGGATCTATCAGGCCGCCGCGGCCGCATCATGGGCATGGAAACCGAGGGCCGCTTCGAGGTGGTCGTAGCCCAGGTGCCGCAGGCGGAGCTCTATCAGTATTCCAGCCAGCTGCGCGCCATCACCGCCGGTCGTGGCAGGCACAAGGAAAAGTTCGACCGCTACGAGGACGTGCCACGCGAAATGGAGACCAAGATCCTCGCAGAGCACGGCCGCAAGGTGGAGGAAGAGTGACGCCTTCCCCGGAGCTTGATTCCGCGCCGCGCTTGCGCGAGCATGCCGCCCATGCCGCGCATCGCCCTGCTCCAGTCCAAGACCTTCGCCACCAAGGCGGAGGCCTTCGATCACCATGAAACCCTCATCCGCCAGGCCGCGGCGCAGGGGGCGAACATCGTGGTCACCCAGGAGCTGTTCCTCACGCCCTACTTCTGCACGGTGCAGGATCCAGCGCTGTTTGACCTTGCCGATCCACTGCCCGGCCCGGTGACAGACCGCCTTGGGAAGCTGGCAGGCGAGCTGGGCATCGTGCTGGTTTCCTCGCTCTTCGAGCACCGCGGCCCGGGGCTCTATCACAACACCGCCGCCATCCACGATGCCGATGGAAAACTGCTCGGTTTATACCGGAAATCCCACATTCCGCAGGATCCGGCGTTCGAGGAAAAATTCTACTTCACCCCCGGTGACAGCGGCTGGCCGGTGTGGGACACGAAGTTTGGCAAGCTCGGCGTGCTGATCTGCTGGGACCAATGGTATCCCGAGGCCGCCCGGCTGATGGCCCTCGGCGGAGCCCAAGTGCTCATTTATCCCACCGCCATCGGCTGGTTGCCCGAGGAAAAAGACGCCCTCGGCGAGGCTCAGCATTGCGCATGGGAAACGGTGCAACGCGGCCACGCTGTGGCCAACGGCTGCTACCTCGCCGCCGTCAACCGCTCCGGCACCCATGACGGCACCGAGTTCTGGGGCCGCTCGTTTGTCGCGAATCCGTATGGCGAAATCGTCGCCAAGGCCTCCACCTGGAACGAGGAAATCATCTTGCAAGACCTTGACTTCCAGTTGGTTGAGGATTTCCGCCGAATCTGGCCATTCTTCCGCGACCGCCGGATCGACGCCTATGGCGACCTGACCAAGCGGTGGCGGGCTTGAGGGGTTTACGCCCTCTTGAACGAATCCCTGCGACAAATTGTCTCAATTTATGGACACATCGTCATTGTCGCTTGTTTTTGCGAACCCCCCGCATTGATTTATCTTTGGAAACCAGTGGGTTGTGATTTGGGAAACTTGGGCATGTCGAATGCTCATTGTGTCATTGAGTGAACTTGAGCGGTCGTGAATTGTAAGTTTGGTATTTACAAATTCACTACAATGAAGGTATTTTTCAGAAAATTTAGGAATAAATCCCCCCGCGCGACGTTTAACAAACAACCCCACACCAACATGGCATACGAATCCGAAGGCAGTTTGAAGCTCTACTTGAGGGAGATTTCCAGAACACCTCTCCTCACTCCGGAAGAGGAAATCGCTCTCTCAGAGCGCATCAAAAAGGGCGATCCCGAGGCGCGCTCGAACATGATCCGCGCCAACCTGCGCCTGGTCGTCAAGATCGCCCAGGACTATGCCAACTATGGCATGCCGGTGACCGACCTGATTTCCGAAGGCAACATCGGCCTGATGAAAGCCGTGGAACGCTTCGATCCTGAAAAAGGCGGCAAGCTCTCCACCTACGCCGCATGGTGGATCAAGCAATCCATCAAGCGGGCGCTGGCCAACCAATCCAAGACCATCCGCCTGCCCGTTCACATGGTGGATAAAATCGCCAAAATGCGCCGCATCGCGGCGATACTGACCGAGGCACTCGGCCGCGAACCGACCGACGAGGAACTGGCTGATGAAATCGGCGTGCCCCGCCGCAAGCTGGCGATGCTGCGCCAAGCCTCGCACCGCCCGACCTCGCTGGACGCCCCGATCAATGAAGGCGAGGCGACCGAATACGGCGAAGTCATCAGCGACGAGCGTGCGGTGAATCCGCTCGACATGCTCTCCGACAAAAATCTTCACGGCGAACTCGACGGACTTCTTTCCGTGCTCGACGAACGCGAACGCCGGATCATCGACGAACGCTTCGGCCTGAACGGCCGCAAGGCCCTCACCCTCGAAGAGGTGGGACGCGAGTTCGGAGTGACCCGTGAACGCATCCGCCAACTCCAAAACTCCGCCTTGACGAAAATGCGCCGGGCACTCCGCAAAAAGGAAAAACCGATCCCAAAGCCAGTCGGGGGAACCCTTGCTGAAGCTTGATTCCTGGTCTCGAATCTCTAGTGTGTTCTGCAATCCTGTGTGCAGG
>RPOS01000239.1 GCA_003820635.1 Verrucomicrobiaceae bacterium
ATTCCGCGGAATGCTGAGTCTGATCGGGGAAACGGTGCGTCCCTTTCGGGAGATATGCAAAAACGGCGGACCCTTGGGAGGTCCGCCGTTCGGGAAGGATGGGGCAGGGCTTACTTCTTGAGCACCTTCATCTTGTGGACGCCGTAAACCGCGTCATCGCCGAGTTCCTCCTCGATGCGGAGGAGCTGGTTGTATTTGGCGATTCTGTCGGAGCGGCTCATCGAGCCGGTCTTGATTTGGCCGCAGTTGGTGGCGACGGCGATGTCCGCGATGGTGGAGTCTTCGGTTTCACCGGAGCGGTGGGAGAGCACGGCGGTGTAGCCGTTTTCCTGGGCCATCTCGACGGCGTCGAAGGTTTCGGTGAGTGAGCCGATCTGGTTGACCTTGACGAGAATCGAGTTGGCGACGCCGCTATCGATGCCCTTCTTGAGGAACGAGGTGTTGGTGACGAAGAGGTCGTCGCCGACGAGCTGGGTCTTGGCACCGAGCTTGTCGGTGAGGACTTTCCAGCCGGCCCAGTCGTTTTCGTCGCAGCCGTCCTCGATGGAGATGATCGGATACTTTTTCTGGAGCTTGGCGTAGTAGGCGACGAGTTCGGCGGCGGATTTGACCGACTTGTCGGACTTCTTGAAGACGTAGGCCTTCTTCTTCTTGTCGTAGAACTCGGAGGAGGCGCAATCGAGGGCGATGGCGATGTCCTCGCCGACCTTGTAGCCGGCCTTTTCGATGGCTTGGCAGATGACGGAGAGGGCTTCGTCCGCATCCTTGAGGACCGGGGCGAATCCGCCTTCGTCACCGACGGCGGTGGAGAGGCCGCGGTCGTGAAGCACTTTCTTGAGGGTGTGGAAGACTTCGGCGCCGTAGCGGAGCGACTCACGGAAGGTGGGTGCGCCGATGGGCATGATCATGAATTCCTGGAAGTCGATGGGGGCGTCCGAGTGGGCGCCGCCGTTGATGATGTTCATCATCGGGACGGGGAGCACCTTGGCGTTCGGGCCGCCGAGGTATTTGTAGAGCGGCACGCCGAGTTGCGAGGCGGCGGCCTTGGCGACGGCCATGGAGACGCCGAGGATGGCGTTGGCTCCGAGGACTTTCTTGGTGGAGCTGCCATCGAGCGCGAGCATGGCGGCATCGATGGAGGCTTGTTCGGTGGCGCAGAAGCCGAGAATGGCCGGGGCGATCTTGGAGTTGACGTTTTCGACGGCCTTGAGCGTGCCCTTGCCGAGGAAGCGCTTCTTGTCGCCATCGCGCAGTTCGACGGCTTCGTTTTCGCCGGTGGATGCGCCGGAGGGCACGGAGGCGCGGCCGATCGCGCCACCTTCGAGGTGGACGTCAACTTCGACAGTGGGATTGCCGCGTGAGTCGATCACTTCGCGGCCGCGGATTTCAACAATGGTGGTGTATTCCATGATATGTGGTGGTGTGGAGAGGGTTTTGAGAGGAGAGGGGGAAGACTGAAGACTGGAAGACGCAAGAGGCAAGAGAAGAGGGAAAAAGGACAAGAATTGCGCAAGATCCGGTCAATCCAGAGACAAGCTCCGCATCGGAACTCTTTTCTTGGGTCTTCAAGTCTTGGGTCTTGCGTCTTATCAAGGATTGAAAGGCCGGATGGCCTTGATGGTGAGCGTCTGCATGGTCTCGGTGGATTCGTCGCGGACTTGGACGGTCTCGCCGGGGCTGTGGCCGACAAGGGCTTTGCCGACTTCCGAGAGGTAGGAAACGAGTTTTTTATCCGGTTCGGAATCCCATGCGCCGAGCACGGTCATTTCGACATCCGCACCGGATGCGTCGGTGAGGGTGACGATGGTGCCGATGTTGACCATGCTGGCGTCCGAGCCCTTGAAATCGGTGCCGCGGGCGCGGGCGATGTCTTTTTCCAACTCGTTCTTGCGGTGGCCGAGGTAGCGCTGGAGGTCCTTGGCGGACTTGTATTCGAAGTTCTCGCGAAGGTCGCCGTAGGAACGGGCGATGGAGATGTCCTTGGTGTTTTGCGGGATGCGGACGCGGACGAGTTCATCGAGCTCGGCCTTTTTCTTTTCGAGGCTTTCCCAGGAAACGAGCAGAGCCTCCTCGCGGCGCTGGTTGTTGCCGCTGACGAGTTCGGCCGTTTCCGGGCGGGCCTTGATGATGCGGGCCATGAGGGATTTTTTCTCAAGATCGCCGAAGACCGGGCAGTCCAGCAGGCGGCGGGAGAAATTGCGCGCCTCGTTGACGTCCATGATTTCCACCAGATCGATGAGCAGTTTCTTGTCATCGCCTAACAGACTCTGGAGGCGCGAGGTCTTGCGCGGCCCGTCGGAAAGGTGGTCGTTTTCCAGCAGGTTGAGAATGGAGGCGCCGACATCGGCCGAGAAGACCTCCGCAGAGGCGGCCTTGCGCTCGCGGCAGACCCAGATGAGGGCGTCCGAACCGAGCGCGCGGCGGGCGATGGCCGAGCGCAGGTGGTTGACGAGTGCCGGCAGTTCGCCGCGCTCCAGCAGGATGCGGGCGATTTCGGTGACGCCGCGCGCCCCGACGCGGTCGAAGACGCGGACGATTTTTTCCACCCAGATGCCGCCGAAGGCATCCGGGAAGGCCTCATACACGGCGCGCTGGCGGCCGGAGGGCAGGGTGCCGGCTTCCTCGGCGAGTTTCACCGGATCCGCGGAAAGCAGCAGATCGGAGAGACGGACGGCGGTGGGATCGAGCTCGAGGGTTTTGGAGGAGCCGATGACTTCATCGCGGGCGGCGACGAGTTGCAGCGCCTGGCCCAGTTGGACGCGGGCGGCTTTCTTGGCGCCCTCGTCGATGTCGGTGAGGAGCCGCTTGAGGGCGGCGGTGTCGTTGTCGAAAGCGCCGATGTCCGCGGCGATGGCCTCCAGTGCCTTGATCATGCCCTTGATGTCGCGGGCAGCCTCGAAATCGGCGACGAGCGCCTGGGCCGGGCTTTGGCCACCGGTGCGCAGGACAATGGGCTCGGTGCGCTTTTGCGGGACCACGGCGAGGCGGCTTTCGCGCAGGGATTTTTTGGTGTTGTCCCACCATTTCTTGAAAGTGGCCTCGGGGATGACGGTGCCGCAGAGCTCCTTTTCGAGCGCATCGCCGGTCATGCTGCCGCCGTGGCTTTGGAGCAGGTGGACGACGAGCTGGACGGGGTCGCTTTTGGTGAGGGAGCGGAGTTCCTCGAGTTGCTCGATTTTTCTGGCGCGGAAATCGTCGGCCGGGATCCACTCGGTTTTCTGGATGGCGAACTGGAGCTCCATGGCCTGGCCGGTGGATTTCTCGAAGTCGATGGTGACCTTTTTTCCGGGCAGGTCCCAATCGACCACCTTGCCAGCGCCGAAGGATTTGTGAATGCAGAAATTTCCGGGAGCCAATTGTGAAAGGCGCTCGCCGACCGGTTTTGGAATGCGGCCGGCTTCAACCAGTCTCGCCACGTCAGGATGCATGGCGCGGAAGATGGGAAGCGGCCCGGGAAAACGCAAGGCATTCCCTTGGAAAATCTTCCCGCTGCCCGCGCATTACGGATTCCGCTCCGGCGGCGGCACCACCCGCGGCCGCGGCTGGCGTGCGGGCATTATGCGGCCGTCGAGCGCGTGGTCCAGGCCGCGGCGCAGCGCGTGGACGCGGCGGCGCCAATCCTGCGGAATTTCCTCAAGGCTGCCATCCACCGGGATCCGTCCCTCGTAAATCAACCCGTCTGCGGGATCTTGGATTTTCACGAGCAGGAGCTGCCCGTCACGCCGGACCTCCACGCGGCCCTCGGAGTTTGAATAGCTCGCGAGTTTCTCGGAAACATTGACCACGCGCATCGGCCCGCCGCATTCGCCGGGCAGGATGGCGGCGTCCACCAGGTCGCCGGGAAACACCCGCTTGGAGGCGGGCACTTCGCCCAGCTTCAAGATGACCTCCAGCGGCTGGCCACTGCGGAAGCCGGAGAGCCGGATCTCGTCGCCGGGCTTGTTGAGCCGCAGCAGGGCGGCGAGCTGGCCTTCGTTGACGAGCATCTGGTCGCCGATTTTCCAAATGATATCAAACTCGCGCAGACCGGCGGCGGCGGCCGGGCCGTCCTTGTCGATCATGCGGATCACGAAACCGATGCCCGGTGGCAGCGATGGCATTTGCGCGGTGATCGTTTCATCCGGCTTGGAAACCTCCAGGCCGAGCCATGCGCGCGGCGCCTCGTGCGGACGCGGCAGTTCTTCCCCGGTCGTTGAAACGACCGGGATGAGCAGGCAGGCGATGACTAGGAAATGTTTCATCTCAGAACGCGCTCACCGGCATCAGCAGGAGTTCTTCCCGTGGTTCGGAAACCTGCATCACGATGCCCGTTTCCTCGTCAAAAAGGCTGTTTTCCTCCACGACTCGCACGCGCAGGGCACGCATCGCGCTGCCGTCGGAATCCTCGCGCCAGCCCTCGTCCGCCATCGACTCGATGCGGTCGGACTCGCCCACTAACAGAAAGTCCGGCGGCGCGGCGGTGGCGGAGGCGCTTTGTTTGGCCGGGCGCATCCACACAGGCAGCGCCAGAGCGGCCACCAGCGAGGCGGCGAGCCCGCCGGCGATGAGGATGCGCCACGCGGGCAGGGCGGGGGACTTGCGCGGGCTTGCCGGGCCGGCGAGCTCATCGAGCATCGTCTCGATGCCGCGCTGGCCGCTCTCGCTGAGCGCGGGTGGCATCAGCCGGGCGAGGATGGTTTCCACTGAATCCTTCTCATGCATGGCGGGCCTCCTTCATGCGGCGCAGTTCCTGCGCGAGTTGTTCCATGGCGTAGCGGTAGCGGGAGGCGGCGGTGTTCGGGGAAATCGCCAGCGTTTCCGCGATCTGTTGGAAAGTGAGCCCGCCCCAGAACTTCATGATCACCACGTCGCGCAGCTTCGCGCTGAGGCGCTGGACGGCATCCCGCAGGATGAGCGCCTCCTCGTCCTCCTCCATCAGTGGATCGAGCCAGACGTCCTGGAAGTCGTTGAGGTAAATGACCGACTCCTCGCGCTTGCGGCGGCGCTTCTCGCTGCGGTGGTGGTTGAGCCCGCAGAAGCGGATGGTGGAAAACACCAGCGGCAGGTCCGGCGGTGTGCCGCCCTTGTCGGCCTGATGGTGCCACATCCGCAGAATGGCATCCTGCACGAGATCCTCGGCGTCCTCACGGCACTGGCTCCAGCCGCGTGCGAAAAGCAGCAGCCGCGGGCCGTTTTCGGCCAGCCACTGTTTCCATGAGGTCGCGGGGGATTCCATCATTCAGCAGGGTAATGCCCCGGCGCGGGGCTTTTGTCTGGAAAATCCGGCGGCCGCGGGAGGTGCGGCGGATTCTCAGTCGAGAAACTTGATTTTTCCCGGCACCGGCAGGCGGCCGAGGGCCATCGCCTCGTGCTGCTCATCGGTGCAGGAGGAATTGATCGGCGCGTCCGGCGCGGAATCGCTGGGCTGGAGGTAGCCGTTTTCGATCAGCCATTTCTCCACTTCCTCGCCGCTGATGTCCGGCAGCATGTGGCCGTCGATCTCGACGCAGGGCGAGAGCGGTTGGCCGCTGCGCTGCTCCATTTCCCAGCGAAAGGCGGGGTTCTTGATGATGTCCTTCTCCTCATATTCGAGGCCGTATTTGCGCATGATGGCGCGGACGCCTTCGCTCCAGCCACAGAAGGTTTTCAGGTAAGCGGTGATTTTCGGGGATGTTTGGCTCATGGGGTATCGGTTGTTTCGGGGGGAGCCATAACCGCGGACAGTCCGCTCCGCAAGTCTTCACGGTTCCCGGGCCGCGCGGCTCAATCGAGATTGTTCAAAGGCGCTTTGATGGCCGGGCGCAGTGGCAGGATGATCCCGTTGTCGAGGCGGTAAATCCAGCTGTGGACGAAAATCTCCTGCCCGCGCTCCCACGCGTCCTCGACGATGGTGGTGCGCGCCACGTGGCTGGCTTGGGCGAGCACGTTGAGCTCGCAAAGGCGGTCGCTGGCGGCTTCGGGCGGCAAGGCATCGAGCTCCTCGCGGTGCACACGGCGCAGTGCGCGGATGCCGGAAAGCCAGTTGTCGATCATGCCGTGGCGGAAGTTTTCCAGCGCCGCGCGCACGCCGCCGCAGCCGTAGTGGCCGCAGACGATGATGTGGCGCACTTTGAGCACGTCCACCGCGTATTGCAGCACGGCCAGCAGGTTGAAATCCGTCTCGGCCACCACGTTGGCGACATTGCGGTGCACGAACACCTCGCCCGGTGCCAGGCCGGTGATCTGGTTGGCCGGCACCCGGCTGTCCGAGCAGCCGATCCACAGGTATTGCGGCATTTGCTGGTTTTCCAGCTTGGCGAAAAAATCCGGGTCATCCGCATGGACGGATGCCGCCCAATTGCGGTTTCGTTGCAGCAGGTTTTCGAGAGTTTTCATGGCGGCGAGTGGCAGCATCCAAGCCGGGAAATCCGCCCCCGTCCATCGCGGACTGGTGGTTTCGCGCAACAAGCTGCTCAGCCGTAACCATGCAGTGGGGAATCGTGGCGCGGGCGTCTCGCCCGCCGCCTTCCTTTCAAAATTCCTTTATCATTCCATCACATCCGGAAAACCAATGGGTGAAGCTGATGCGTTCCATGGCCTCGATGGAAAATGGCTGCGGGCGAGACGCCCGCGCCACTGTTCGCGTCCTTCCACTGCATGGTCACGGCTCAGGCCCCGGCCACCGCGATGATGCCTTCTTCGGTCTCCTGCTTGAGGCGGAGCTGGCCGCAGGCGGCATCGATGTCGTGGCCTTTTTCGAGGCGGAGGGTGGCGGAGACGCCGGCGTTTTTAAGGACATCGCGGAAGGCGCGGCAGCGGGTGTCGGACGGACGTTTCCACTCCAGGCCCTCCACGGTGTTGTAGGGAATGAGGTTCACCTTGGCATGGAGGCGGCGGGCGTGGCGGGAGAGGATGGCGGCTTGTTCGAGGGAATCATTGACGCCATCTATCAGAATGTATTCGAGCGTGAGCTTCTGATTTTTGCGCGTGTTCCAGTAGTCGAGCGCGTCGAAGAGCTCGGCGACGGGCCACTTGCGGTTGATCGGCATGATCTGCTGGCGCACTTCGTCGGTGGCGCCGTGGAGTGAGATGGCGAGGCGGATCTGCTGCGGGTGTTCGGCCAGCTGGCGGATCTGCGGCACGAGGCCGGAGGTGGAGATGGTGAGGTGGCGTGCGCCGAGGTGCAGGGTTTTTTCGCCGGTGATGAGGGCGATGGCTTCTAACAGATTGTCGAGGTTGGCGAGCGGCTCGCCCATGCCCATGAAAACGAGGTTGTCCACGCGTTCGCCGGAGAGTTGTTCGGCGGCGAGGACCTGGCCGGCGATTTCCGCGGGATCGAGGTGGCGGGTGAAACCGGCCAGGCCGGAGGCGCAGAACTTGCAGCCATAGGCGCAGCCGACTTGGGACGAGACGCAGAGCGTGCGGCGGTCGGATTTTTCGCCGTAGAGCGCGGGGTTCGCGGGGATGAGCACGCTTTCCACGTAGCGGCCGTCGTGCAGGCGGAAGAGGAACTTGCGCGTGGTGTCGGCGGAGCCCTGGGTGGTGGAA
>RPOS01000240.1 GCA_003820635.1 Verrucomicrobiaceae bacterium
ACATCCGCCGAACCCGGACGTCTGGTCGCCACGCTGCAGACACGCGTCCGACCGGGAAAGATCACCAAAATCATCGAAGCCCGCACTGGCGAGACCAATCTTTACCAGACCCATGTGCTGGAGGGTTTTCAGGGTGGGATGTGTCTCGGGCACCACGCCATGCTCGACTTCAACCGCAACGGTCCGGGCCGCATCTCCACGAGCAAACTGCGCCTCGCACAGGTTCTCCCTGCCCCGTTTGAAAACCCCGCTCAGGGCGGCTACTCCTCGCTCAAGCAAGGCGCATGGTTCCGCCGGCTCGACAGCGTGCCGATGGCCGACGGCGGCAAGACCGATCTCACCCGCTACCCCGCCCGTGAAGGCTTCGAGGACCTCGTCATGCTTCACCACAAAGACGCGGATGATTTCGCATGGGCCGCCGTTGTTTTCCCGGAGAAAAAGTTTGTCTGGTTCTCTTTGAAAAACCCCGCGTATCTCGCCTCCACCGTGCTTTGGCACTCAAACGGCGGACGTCACTACGCCCCATGGAACGGACGCCATCGCGGCGTGCTCGGCGTCGAGGACGTCACCGCCTATTTCCACCTCGGCCTCGCGGCCTCGTTGGCGGACAATCCGTGGGAAGAAAAGGGCGTGCCCACCGCACATACATTCGTCCGCGGCAAGAGCTCCCGCATTCCCTACATCATGGGCGTCGCACCTCTGGCAGATGGTTTCGACACCGTCAGCGCCATCCAGCGCACGGCCACCGGAATCCGCCTCACAGCCGCGAGCGGCGTGCACATCGATCACTCCGTTGATACCACCTTCATCCAATAACCAATTACCCGCCAAATCCCGCCCATGAGCACCACCACGAAAAAATACGCCGATTTCCTTCACAACATCAGCGGCAAAGTCCTGCTTGGCTGCGACGGCTTCGTTGACGAGACCTACGAGATTGTCGAAGTCAGAAAAAGCCAGACTGATTTCACCGCGATGAAAAACCTCAAGCAATTCGGCGAATTGCTGGTCGAGCGGGCGGACGGCGGCGTCGGTCTTGAACTTGTGCCGAAGCGTCGTTGCGAGGGTGGCTTTGGAATCAACACGGGGCGAGTGGCCGCATGTTTGGGCCTGAAGCCCTGCTTGCCCGGCCTTTACGGCAGCCAGACAATCGACCCGGCTTTCCATGAGTTCGAGGATATCTGTAATCTGGTTTCTCTCGGCGACCCTGCGTTGACGATTGCTTTGGAGTTTAGCGACGGAAAGGTGCTGATGAGCAATCTTGAGGCCGTCTCCAACCTTTCCTGGGAACAATTCAAAACGCACTTCGGAGATGAGAATCTCAAGGAAATGTTCTCCGGAGTCGATATCCTGGGACTGGGCTATTGGTCGCTCACCGCGAACTTTGATGGGATCTTTCAGGGCTTCATGGACCAGTATGAAACCCTTACTCCACCACGGCGGATGTTCTTCGACTTCGCCGACATCAAGAAAAAGTCCAGCGAGTCATTCATCAAAAGCCTGGAGCTGATCAAATCCTTCAACAAGAAGATCCCCATGACGTTCAGTCTGAACGAACATGAGGTGTTGGAATTATGTTCAAGGGTTGGAGTCAAGAGCCCGGAACTGACACCTGCGGCGATCGCCTCCGCGTTGACCATCGTCCGAGAAAAGATCGGCTTCGATGAACTGGTTGTCCACACACCGGAGTTTGCAGCCGCATCCAGCGCGGCGGAAGGTGAAGCATATGCACTCCAAGCCCGCCAAACAAATGTCGTCCGCCTGGCAGGCGCGGGAGACAGCTTCAACGGCGGATTCCTCTGTGCGTCCCTCGGGGATCTGCCACTCAAGGAACGTCTCGTCGTCGCCAATGCGGTGACCGCCTTCTTCGTCACTCACGCCACCGCCCCCACCAAGGAAGAACTCCTCGCCCAGATCGAAAAGGCATCGGACCACTGACCGCGTCAGGGCGGAAGAACGGCCTTCCGAATTTTTTAATCCGGATACTTCACCGCCAGTTGGCGGGGTGCTCTCAATTTGTTAGTTGGCCGGCTTCATCGGAGCCGGCACTGCCGTGCCGGTCAAACCCGTGGCGTGCGCATCCTGAGATTCGGAATTGCATTGGCGCGGGGCTTTTTGAACGCTCCGGCGCAACCACCCATCGGAATCTCTTGCCATCCAAAACCTTCATCGCAGTGGACTTGGGCGCCGGAAGCGGCCGCGTGATCGCGGCCACCACGGATTTCTCGAAAATCGAGCTTGAGGAAATCCACCGCTTCGACAATCCGGGAACCGACCTGCCCGGCGGCTCGTTCTGGAACATCGTGGGACTCTACCGCGAGATCCTCGAAGGCCTGCGCCGCGCGGTGGAGCGCCACGGCGACTCGATCGTCTCCATCGGCATCGACACCTGGGGCTGCGACCACGGCCTGACCGGGCCCGACGGCACTCTGTTAGGCCTGCCGCACCAATACCGCGACCCCCGTTTCGAGGGCATGGCCGAGGCGATGCACGCGCTGATGCCCGAGACGGAAATTTACGCCCGCACCGGGATCAAGACGAGTTTCTACAACAGCTCGCTGCACCTGCTGGCGGAGGCGCGCAAGCAGAGTCCGGCGCTTTTCCAAGCGGAACGCCTGCTCTTCGTGCCGGACCTACTAGCCTACTGGCTCACCGGCCGCCAGGCAGTCGAGCGCACCATCGCCTCCACCTCGCAGTTGCTCGATCCACGCACCGGCGACTGGGCGTGGGAAGTCATCGACGCCCTCGGCCTGCCGCGGAAAATCTTCGGCGAGGTGGTGGCTCCGGGCACCGTGCTCGGCCCGGTGCGCGATGCAGTGGCCGCCTTCATCGGCAAGGCCGGCATCCCGGTGGTGGCCACCGCCGGCCACGACACCGCCTCCGCCGTGGCCGGCATTCCGATGAATGGCATCGGCAACCTTTGGCTCTCGTCCGGCACCTGGTCGATCATGGGCATCGAAACGCCGGATGCCGTCACCACCGAAGAAGCGCTCGATCGCGGGTTCAGCAACGAACTCGGCGTGAGCGGCAGCGTGCGTTTCCTCAAAAACATCGCTGGTCTCTGGCTCATCCAAGAGTGCAAGCGCCAGTGGGAACTCGATGGCGACAGCCCGGATTACGCTTCCATGGCGGCGATGGCCGAGGCCGCCGAGCCGTTTTTCGCATTCATTGATCCGGACGACCCGGTCTTCGCCATCCCCGGTGGGATGCCGGAAAAAATCCGCACCTGGTGCGAAAAAACCGGCCAAAAGGTGCCGCAGGACAAGGGCACCATCCTGCGGGTGGCCACCGATTCGCTCGCGCTGAAATACCGCATGGTGTTGGAAGACATCAAGGCGCTCACCGGCCGGGATTTCCAACGTCTCCACGCCGGTGGCGGCGGCATTCAAAACGAACCGCTCAGCCGCGCCACCGCCAACGCGCTCGGCATCGAAGTGGTGGCCGGGCCGATGGAAGCCACTTCCTGCGGCAACGTGATCACCCAGATGCAGGCCACCGGCCACATCGCCGATCTGCAGACCGGCCGCGAGTTGATCCGCCGCTCGTTCGACTACCGGATCTTCCAACCGCAGGACACCGCCGCCTGGGATGCCGCTTACGAAACCTTCAAGCGGCTGACCCGCTGAGTTCCCGGAAGCGGCCGCCGCACAGGGCTGCGGACCGAAAAATAAAAAAGAAGCGGCCCGATCGGTTATCCCCGGGAAAAACCCAAAAACCCAAGGGACGTCCAACCGGGCCGCCTTTGTCTTACGACACGGGGAAACTACTTCTTACATCTGCCGCTGTCAAATCCGATTTTTTATGTTCCCGGATTTTTTCCATGAATGCGATATGCGGTGGCTCAAATGATGCGTGAAAAATTGGAGAAACCGGGCACAAATACCGATTTTTCTCCTAGCCCGTGGCGGGATGGCGATTAGTCTCCGTGCGACCCGGATTTGCGGCGTGCGGCGCCGATCTGCCGGTCGGTTTTCTCCCGTATCGCATCCCCATGAATCTGACACTCAAAGTTTGGCGGCAGGCCGGGCCGAAGGCCCAAGGCAGGATCGAAACCTATGACGCGAAGGACATTCCCGAGGAGGCCTCCTTCTTGGAAATGCTCGACATCGTCAACGAGCGCCTCGTGCTCAAGGGCGAGGAGCCGATCCACTTCGACCATGACTGCCGCGAGGGCATCTGCGGCACCTGCTCGCTCACCATCAACGGCATCCCCCACGGCAAGGACCGCGGCGTGACCACCTGCCAGCTGCACATGCGCAAGTTTTCCGATGGCGACACCATCTGGATCGAACCGTTCCGCGCGAATCCCTTCCCGGTCATCCGGGATCTCATTGTGGACCGCGAAGCCTTCGACCGGATCATCGCCGCCGGCGGCTACGTGGACGTGCGCACCGGCTCGGCCATCGATGCCAACGCGATTCCGATTCCGAAGGACAAGGCGGATGCCTCATTTGATGCCGCCGCCTGCATCGGTTGTGGTGCCTGCGTGGCGTCGTGCAAGAACGCCTCCGCGATGTTGTTTGTCGCGGCCAAGGTTTCCCACCTCGGCCACCTGCCGCAGGGCCAGCCGGAGCGCGACAAGCGCGTGCTGGCGATGGTCCGCCAGATGGATGCCGAGGGTTTCGGCAACTGCACCAACCAATACGAGTGCGAGGCCGCCTGCCCGAAGGAAATCAGCGTCGAACACATCGCCCGCCTCAATCGGGACTACACCGCAGCGGTGCTGCGCGAGCAGCTAGTTGCACCGTGAGCGCGCGGAGAGCCGTTGAAGAAACGGAATAGAACCACCGCCGCAGGCTCTGACCGATGATGAAACGTCCATTGCTCAGCTCCCTCGGCGGTATTTTGTTCCTTGCGGCCTGCTCCGCCGGAGACGAGAAGAAGCCCGTGATGGAAACCCGCAACGAAGTCCCGTCCGAGCCCGCCGGAAAAGTGCTCAAGAGCGATGAAGAGTGGAGGAAACTGCTCACCGCGGACCAATACCACATCCTGCGCGAGGCCGGTACGGAGCGGCCCAACGGCGCGGTTTACAAGGAATTCAAAAAACAGGGGCAAGGCAGCTACCATTGCGCCGACTGCGGGGCGGTGTTGTTTTCATCCAATGAAAAATTCGACTCCGGCTGCGGCTGGCCGTCGTTTTATGATCCAGCCAAGGCGGCCAACGTGCGAACCCGCAAGGATGTGAGTCTGGGCATGACTCGCGTGGAAGTGACCTGCGCGAAGTGCGACGGCCATCTGGGCCACGTCTTCGAGGGCGAGGGCTTCAGCACACCCACCGACAAGCGCTACTGCATCAATGGCGGCGGCCTGACCTTCGTGCCGGCCAAGCCGGATGAAACCGCGGCCCCATAACACGCGAGCTTACCTGCGATACTGGTTCTGCGGCATCATGCCGAACTGGCCCTGCCCTTGCCCGGGAACGGGAGTGTTCCACGGAATTTTGCTCGTTTCGGAAACGGGGCCGACCGGTTTTTTCTCCGGCTCATCCGCACAGGAAGTGAATCCAAAACCGGCGACGAGAACGATGGACGGCAGTAGAAGGATTTTGATCTTCATGGGCGGAGAATTGGGGACCAAACGGCTCAGTTGGCGTTGGGCTTGGTCAGGATGACGCGGTCGCCCGGTTGGATGCGCACGCCGGGGGCAATGCTATCAAAGTCGATCTCACCAATGGTCTGCGTGGGCTCGACGGCCGATGGCGTCACTCGTCCGACAAAGTGGCCGTCACGCTGGATAATGAGGCTGGTTTGCGGCGTGAATCCGGAGTTTGCGCCGGCACCGATGACGAGGAATCCCCAATCCTGATTGACGGCGGTGACCACGGCTTCCATGGAATTGCGGCCAATGCGGGCGCTGCGCTCGATATCGCGCTTCACCAAGCGGTCGATTTCGGCACGGGTGGCGGCGAGTTTCTTGGCAGCGGCTTCGGTGAGGGTTTGTAATTCCTCAAGCTTCGCTTCCTGGGTTTTGCGCTCCTCGTCGATCTCCTGGATCTTGTCAGCAAGGTTATCGAGCGAAACATCATCCCCGAGATCCTTGACGATGTTGGCAACTTCCTCGCGGGCCTTGTTGAGCCCGGCGAATTCCTCTTCCTGGGTCTTGAGAGTGGTGTCGAGTGCGGCTGCTTCACGCTGCAGGGTGGCACCGGTGGAGTTGAGTGCATCCAAGGCCTGGGCCAGTTCCTCGCGCTTCTGCTCGGTCACACCAAAGGCCTCCTTGGCTTTCTTGAGCTCGGTTTCCTTGGCATCCGCATTGGCGGAAACCGCCTTGTTGTCGGAAACATGCTTCATGCGGACTTGTTCCAGCTCGCCGAACTTCCTGCGGTGCTCGATCGTGAAATATGCGGCTCCGAGCAGGACCAGAATGGCGGCGACGTAGAGAATGGCTTTCATCGGGGTTTGTGCGTGTAAAAGGGCGGTGGGGAAAATCAGTTGCGGTCAGGCTGCTTCTCGGCTTTTTGCGCGGCAACCACCCGGTCGCCAACCATCAGGCTCACGTTCGGGGCAACGGAATCAGGAACGATGCTGGCGGAGGCGGAATTGCGCTCCACCGCAGTGACGAGCAGTTGGGCGATGACCTCGCCGCCGCGCACCACATTGAGCGTGGTGTTGGCGATTACACCGCCGTTGTTGCCGGCCGCGAGGGTGACGAAGCCCCAGCTCGGGTAAATCGAACGGATCCGGGTGTTGAGCGTCGGCAGCGATTGGCCGGTGCTGACGCCATCGAGCTTGGCGCGGATCGAGTTGGCCTGGCCTTCCGCCTGACTGTTCTGGGCGGTCAGGTTGGCGAGTTTGGCCTCGGTATCGGTGATCGACTGCGCGGTCTCCTCGCGCCCTGCGCTGGCCTCGCGCATCTTGTCGGCAAGCTCCTTGAGATCGCCGACTTGCGCGGTCCTGTCGCGAACGTCGTCGAGTTGCTCCTTGTTGGAATTGACCTTGGCGGTCTTGGTTTCGATCTGGAGCTTGAGATCATCGTTGGTCTTCTTGACGGTCGCGGCTTCCCCAGTGAGCGTTACAATAGCGGCCTCCACCTCAACGAGTGTTTTGTCGGCGACTTCACTCAAGCTGTCCTGAGCGGTTTTCAGGCGGGCTTGGCTCTTGGTGAGATTGTCTTTCTGGGTCGCGGTTTCCGTGATTCGCCCCTCGTAAGCGGCTTTGTTCTTGAGGGCGATGAAGGCCGAAAGGGCGAGGACGATGGCGGTGAGAATCCCGAAAATGTTGGCCATGGGTTTGAATTGTGGGGCGTTGAATTCCGTGTGGGCAAACACTAGGAAGTCCCGCTCCGCCTCCGCAACCCCAATTTTTTCAAATTTCGAAAGGTTTTCGGCTTGCCTTTCCCTCGGCTTTACAAAGCCCCCCGGGGAGGCCATCGCTCGCCTCCTCCATGAAGTCGATTCTCCGCGTTTTTTCCTA
>RPOS01000241.1 GCA_003820635.1 Verrucomicrobiaceae bacterium
GTTCCGCGTGTCTGAAGGCATGAAGGCGCTTGATCGTACTGCTGCGTCACGCGGAGGCTTGTTGTCTGGCGCTACGCTCAAAGGCGCGCAACGGTTTGGTCAAGAATCAGCCAGCCAAGAATACCAAAACGCATACAATCGCTACACGCAAAACCAGCAGACGCAACGCAACGCGCTCGCCAATCTTGCGGGTATCGGTCAAACCGCCAGCACTCAATTGCAACGTGCTGGAGAGCAATACGCTACCCCCGCAAGCGAGTTGCAGCAAAGTATTGGGAACGTGCGCGCATCGGGCTACATGCAAGGCGCTAACGCGCTATCTGGTGGATTGACTGGCGCAGTTAGCGCATATCAGAATCAGCAACTGCTTAACTCGTTAATGAACCGAGGCTAATATGCCGCTTGATCCGTCTATCCTCGCGCAGGGAAAACCTTTTCAGATGCCTGATCCGTTGCAAAACTACGCTAAAGTTTTGCAAATTCAGAATGCGCAACAACAGCTAAAAAGTTCAGAGACGCAACAGCAAGTGTCGCAGATGCAGCTTGATGAAATGCGCCGCGACCGCGAAGAAATACAGAAGATTCAGCAAGAACGCATTGCGCAAGGACAAGACCCTGACTTGCGTAAGTTAGCCTCGTCGATGATGAATACTAAACAGTATTTTAAAGACGGCGTTGAATTGCTTCAAAAGTTGGATCAGCAAGATAAGCTTAACGCAATCATGGGTGGCGGCGCGACAAACGCGCTTGCTCCTGCCCCCACCGCGCCCTCCGGTATGCCCACGGCACCAGCAAACGCGCTTGCGAAAACAGCGTTGCCTGCGCCCGGGATGCTTGGCGGGATGCCTGGCGGGATGCCAGAAGCCGCGCCGCTCGGAACGCCAGTTAGGACTGCACCTGCTAGACCCGTAGGGGCGACTGCCGCGCCAATACAGGGTGCTTCGGTATCTACACAAGCGCAAGAAACGCTGGGTAAGATCAACCAACTTTACGCACTTGGCACACCTCAAGCAGTAAGTATCGCTAAAGGTCTGGAAGCACAAATGAAGTTTTTGGAATCAAGGGTTCCGCTTCCAGCAGATGTAGAAGAACAAAAAGCACGACTTGCTCGTGCGGGCGCACCTAGCGTTAATGTATCTACAGAGAAACAATACGGCCAAGCCTTTGCAGGAAAAGTTGCGGAATCAGATGCAGGGATGCGTGAAGCGGCGCTTAAGGCCCCTGAAATGGCTAACACGGCCAACCGAATCCTTGAGCTTACATCTACCGGTAAAGTATTCACCGGAACCGGCGCAAACATAAAACTTCAGTTGGCTAAAGCATTGGGGATGGTGGGGGCTAACGATTCTCAAACTGCCGCAAATACAGAAGCATTGGTCGCCGATATGGGTGCAAGCACGCTTGCAGCCATTAAAACGTCGGGGTTGGGCACCGGCCAAGGATTTACCAATAAAGATTTGGAATTTTTGCAAAACATTGCTGGCGGCAGAATTACCCTTGAAAAAGATACTATCCAACGAATCGCCGAACTTCAGCATAAAGCTGCGGAAGCTAGCGCACAAAAATGGGCCGCGCGCGTCAAACAAATTCCAGCGGCCACCTTGGAAGGTACAGGTATTACTACTGAGCCTGTTCAAGTACCTAAGAAGTTTGGTACGAAAGCAGCGCCTGCCGCTGGTGGTCTTAAATTTCTAGGATATGAAAAATAATGCCTGTCGCCCGCTTTCAAATGCCAGATGGACGTGTAGCTCGGTTTGAAGTACCGGAAGGTACTTCACCTGAGCAAGCGCAAACAATGATGGAGGCGCATTTTGCGTCTACTGCCGCTGCCGCGCCTGCTGCGCCTGAACGCGGTACGGTGCCTGCTGAAGAACGTTCGGTCGGCGGCTTCTTGTCTAACGTAGGCACAAGCGCGGGCAAGCTTGTTGGTGGGTTGGCGGAAGCTGTTACAAGCCCCGTCAAAACAGTAGGCGGCATCTTGGACATTGGCGCTGGTGCATTACAGAAAGCTTTGCCCAAAGGCTTGGTAGATTTTGCAAATAATCTTCAAACGCCGGAAGCACAAGAAGCCGCGCAACGTGCCGTGCAAACTGCAAATGCAGTTGGCGGAATGTACGCGCAGCGCTATGGTAGCGCTGAAGGATTGAAAAAAACACTGTATGAAGATCCCGTAGGCGCTGCGGCAGATTTATCCGCGCTTTTTACTGGTGGAGCTGGCGCAGTTAAAGGTCTTGCAGGCGCTGCACGCGCTGTGCCTGCTGCAACAAGACTCGCGCCTGCTGCCGAAGCTACCGCAAACGCGCTATCTACGGCCGCGCGGTATACAAACCCGCTTCAGCCAGTTGGTAAGGCTGTAAATGCACTTGGGTCAATTGGCGGAGGGGCGTTACAGACTGCTGCCGGATTTGCTACTGGTCGGGGAAAAGAGGCTTTCAAGGATGCCTATACCGCAGGCAAAGAAGGCTCGCTTGGGTTCGTTGAAAGTATGCGCGGTAAGGTTCCTGTTGAGCAAGTGCTGGATGACGCAAAGCGCGGGCTATCAAACATCCAAAACGATATGTCGGCGGCGTATGCAACGGCTAAAACTGGCTGGGCTGCGGATACTACTCCATTGGACTTCAGCAAGATTGATACCGCATTTGCCAAATTAGAAGCCAGCACGCAACACGCCGGTAAATCACTGATTGGCAAAGATGAAGCCACTAAGATTGCCGAAGTTAGATCAGTGCTGGATGAATGGCGTGCTGATCCTACTGCGCACACTGCGTTGGGTTTGGATGCGCTCAAGCGCCGCGTAGATGCCATCTATCCAGACAACCCCAGACAATCGCAAGCGCAGCGTGTAATTAGCGGCACTCGAAACGCGGTAAAAGATGTAATCCAAAAACAAGTGCCCGAATACGCAGCCGCAATGAAAGGCTACGAAGAAGGCATCGGTATGATCCGCGAGATTGAAAAAGGATTGTCTTTAGGAGACAAAGCATCCAAGACTGCCGCGCTGCAAAAACTGCAATCTCTTGTAAAAAATAAACCTTTTGATAAATATAGGCAGGAACTTATATCGAAACTGGAAGCCGAAGGCGGAGTAAGTTTAGCGCCTACGATTGCAGGACAGTCTCTTAGTGAAATAACACCCTCGGGTCTTGGTAAATTAGGTTGGGGTATGGGTGCTGGCGCGGCTTTGATGGGTAGCCCCAAGGCTATGCTTGCACTTCCTTTGACTTCACCGCGATTGATGGGCGAAGCTTTTTACGGTGCAGGGCGGCTTGCAAACGCCAAAAATGCGTTGTTGAATAAAACAAATTTGACAATAACACCAGAACAAATAAACTTCATCAACGCACTTACTGCTAACCGACCTCCCGAATGACCGATCAAGCCTTCACCGCGTTAATGCTGTCCCTAGTTGGTACTTTCTTCGGACTCCTAGTCGCGGTGCTAGGCTGGATGGGAAATAAGATTTATCTCAAGCTGGAAGAGGTTAATCTGAATCTTGGCAAACTTGACCGAGATCTGACCACCAAAGTTCATGAAATTGATAAGCGCGTTACACGGCTTGAGTCTATACCGATCCTGACGAGGGTAGCCAAGCAATGAGCCGCCGAATAGAGGATCTGGTTCCGGCGGTGCAGCAGCGAGCGCAGGCGCTCGTTAAAGCCGCGAAAGACGTCGGGATTGATCTTCTAGTCACCAGCACCTATCGTAGTAATGAAGAACAAGCGGCGCTGTATGCGCAGGGGCGCACGAAGCCCGGCGCGATTGTGACCAACGCTCGGCCTGGCGATTCATACCACAACTGGCGATGCGCGCTTGACGTGGTGCCGTTGCGTAACGGCAAACCCGTATGGGGAACAAGTGGGCCAGATGGTGACTTGTGGCGTAAGATTGGTGAGATGGGTGAAGCGGTTGGACTGGAATGGGCAGGACGTTGGACGGGCAAACTGCGCGAAATGGCACACTTTCAATACACTGGCGGGCTTACGCTTGCTCAACTGAAAGCAGGAAAGGAAATAGCATGAAGGGCTACCGCACTATGATCCTGAACGGCGCTATGGTTGCGCTGCCTGTCATTGACTACCTGAGCAGCAACGGCGCAGTCGTCGGCGCTCTTTTGGGGCCGGCCGGTGTGACTGCGCTGTCCCTGCTTGGTCTTGCCAATATGGTCTTGCGTTGGGTGACTACAACACCTGTTTTTCGAGACGAGTAACAATCAGTTGCGCGTACTTTTCCGGCGCGCGCGTCTGTCACGCATGCGCTTGTTGTTAGCCTCTCGGCAAAGATCGCACCGGCACTTGTGAGATTCGTAGCCCTGACGGGTTCCGTGCTTCCACTCGACCAACATGCCTGATTGCAGCGCACGCTCCACTGGCATGCGGCCTATGCGTTTGTGCAGCGTGTCTGCGCGCAACCCAAGTTCGTCTGCCCACTGTGCCAGCGTCTGAGTCTTTCCGTTGTGCGTAATCCGATGGTTTCTGCGTTGGTTGTTGAGTTGCTCTTTTAGCGTTGCCCACCGGCAGTTTTCTGGCGAGTAACCCAGATCGTTGTTGATCCTGTCCAGAGACTTTCCGTCTGGCGCCTCTCCCATGTCAGCAACGAACTGATCAAAGTCGCCGCGCCACTGCGTACAAACCTCAATGCCTCTGCCACCGTAGTGTTTGAACGAATGGCTCTTGACGCTGTAGCAACGGTTGCGCATGGATCGCCATGCGTAATAGGTGCGGCTGCTACTGGGGTTACTCCACTTCCCTTTGAATGCCATTGTTGGTCTCCATCACGTTCTTGATTAGCGTAGAGTATCCAACTATATCAACAATGTTGTCAAGATATGACGGGTCGCCGTTTAGCATTCTAGCCACTTTGTGCTGCACCATCTCCAGCCCTTCCTTTTGCACGTCGGTCAACTTTGACCAATTGGCGGAAGACTGCATTGCACGCTTCAGCGCCTGGCTGATAGCAGCATGGGTTTCAAACTCGCCGTAGCGTTTGCCGCGTTCTTCAAGAATCTTCATTTTTTGGCCTTTTTGGTAGTGGTGCCCACATGATCCAGAATGTGTCGCGCCCGTTATAGGTGCCATACACGGCGCATCCCAGCGCGCTTAGAAGCTGAACCTTGCGCCCTGTCGGGCAGGTTTCTATTGGCTGCCAATAGTAGTCATGATCCACTACAGCTATGCCATCTGACGAGTTCTTCAGCTTCATCGCGGGTCATATTCACGCATAGCAGCGGCTCGTTCGGCTCTTGCACGCTCCATCGTTTCGGTTGGTCGCCCACCAAGCAAAGCGCAGGTTAATGCAACTGACGCCAGCACAGCCGGAACAATCAGACCAATCGGGCCAAGAACTAAACAGGCGAAAGACGGCAGGATAAGCGCGCCACATACCATTGCAACCGTGTGCAGCACGTTCTTGCATACTCTTGCTGCACGCGACTGCGTTGGCGGCGTTTGTTGTGGTTCAACACAGGGGCGATCCCGCAATTCACGTTCCAATCGTTGCGCGTACAAGGACGGCTGCACCGGCGCAGTTTCTCGCGGTTCAATGTGGCGCACTTCCACAAACTCAGAGAACTGAACGTGTCGATCTGCGGCAGTCTGCGGTCTGATTGGTACGATGTTCATTTTGCACGCTCCCTATCTACAAACTTTTGCACCTCGTAAAGTTGCCGCTCCCCTCCTTGCGTAAGCAGAATTTTTTTCATAGTCTGCCAACGCTCGGCGTCGTGTTTCAGCTTATCGTTTTCCTGCTTGATTTGCATGTTAGCCGAGGAAATTTGTTGCACATCGGCCTGAAACTTCTGGATTGTTGACTGTTGCTCGCACAGCACCGCGTCTTTGTATTCGACGTTTTGACGGAGAAATGAGTTTTCAGCAGCCAAATAGTTGTAATTTGGCATCACACTAGTAGGAATCATTATGGGGTTCATTTTGTCCCTCCGTCGTATGGCTTCCCCAAGTTAGAAACAATCAACAAGTCGGATACGTCGCGGCCTTCAACAGTAACATCGGCCAAGAAGTAGCCCCACTTGCTTACCTTGTGCGTGGTGATTGTTACTTCTTTTCCCTCAACCAATCCTCGCAAAAAATCACGCGCAGCGGCGTATCCTGGCTGAGTACGCTCAGGCGTATCAACGCGAGTCAAACGCAGTCGCTGCATGATCTGCACCTTGAACCCTAAATCAACTAACGCATCTACGGTGTCACCATCCACTACGTTTGTCACTCTGGCTTTGTACTGGTAGTTCATTTCTCACCTCTTGCTCGGATGGATACAGCGCAGTTATATGCAAAATTCATTGGGTTGCTACTTTGCTTTGCATATTTATCACACACTTCCGCACACGCCTCGCGTTCGGCCTTGACGCCGCCATCCCACCCGCACCGATAACATTCGGCAATTTCAAACGCCCTGTGCTCACGCTCGGCAGCAGCGACAAGGGCAGCGAAGCGTTCAAGCAATTCGGGAAGCCGACCACTTGTGTAAGTCATTCCTAAAGAGTTGGATTCAAACCCAGCATCCCGCGCCATAGCAATGATGTCATTGCGGTTCATTTCAGTATTTCCCGTTCAAGTATCGAAACAGCGTTGTCAATCTGCTCAACCAAATACGATGGAAATGCAGGCTCACGGTACAGCCCAACAGCCTCAAGTGCCGACAACAAGCGCATGATGCGTAACAATTCTTCCTTGTTCATGTGTTTTTCTCCTTCAGCTTGGCTTCGATTGCGCGGGTGTAAGCCACAATCCAAACGCGCAACAGTTCTCTGGCGGATATACGCACATGGGTTCTCGCAAGAAGATCAATGATCTGGTCTAGTTGCTCAACACTCGGATCAACTTCCGTCAGCCCAACCCACTCGCGGCGGGGTGGGTGAGTGTAGAGGGGCTTCCAAGTAGGGCCGTACTCTCCTTTCATCCAAGATATTGCGCCCTGTTCTATATCAGCCCACGCCACAGGATCCTGCTCCATCTCCTCCAGCCCCCGAGCACAGATCGCGCACAACTTGGCCCTTTCGCAGACTTCCGCGCA
>RPOS01000242.1 GCA_003820635.1 Verrucomicrobiaceae bacterium
AATCGGATTCACATGCATCACAGCGATATGTTGAATCCCTACATCAATTACCCCTTCTTCAAGACCAAGGAATTGAAAAACCTGCAGGAGGGGGCGGTCAGGACGGAATCCATGCTCAACGGCAAGATGGAATACCTGCTGCCAAAAACGTTTGATCCGGTGCAGGGGAGTGTCGAGGCACAGGTCAAGGTGACCTTCGATCCAGCCAAAACCAGCCCCGGAGTTTCCAGCGGCAACCAGTCACTGCTCTCTTTGAACGCCCCGAACGGGGATACGCTTGCCGTGCATTGGAATGTCGATGACAAGGGGCTGAGGGCCTATCACAAGCGCGGAGCGGGCCAGCCCATCATTACTCTCCAGCATCCTACCCCGGACTGGAAAGAAGGGCAGATCCATCAAGTGGGACTCTCTTGGACGGCAAAGGGCTATTCGATCTGGCTCGATGGCTCGCCCATCGTCGAGGTTCCGCTGCCTGACGGACCGTGGCACCAAGGGACGGCAGAAGGCGTGCGGATTCCACTCGACAGTGCCGGCTTCGCCTATGGACCCATCCGCCTGCGCACCGCCCCCCTGACGGCGGAACTGGCCAAAGATCCCACCCTCAGGGATCCTGCCACGCTCCTGCTCGAAACCCCGGCCACCGCCGGGTCGCAGGTTCGGGTCGACGGCGAAGTCACTCAGGCCGGTGGCTTCACCGCCAACGCCAGGGAGGTGAAGACCATCAAGTCCGAGGTCGATATTTACTACACGGTCCGCGAACTCACCAACCGCGCGGTCGAGCTGTGGGCACTACGATCCCTCGGAGCGGAAATTTTCAGGCGCGACACCATGATGGTTTACTCGGTGGAGAAGACCGAAATGGCCGCTGCTGGCGGTGGCGATCCCTGGCTGCGGGAGCATCTGGTCGATCACTACGTGCCAGCGTGGCGGACACCTCTCTGGAACGGCGAGACCGATGCTGCCATCGCGACCACCGGTCTCTCCCGCTGGCACAACCATTACCTCGAGGGCCTCGACTGGCTCATGAAGGAGACCGGCATCAATGGCCTCTACCTCGACGGGATCGGCTATGATGATCACATCATGGCCCGCGTCGCCAAAGTGATGCTGGCTAACAACCCCGACTACCGCATCAAATTCCATGGGGGCAACGGCTACGACTGGTTGGATGCCAAGGTCAATACCCTCGGCGTGACCATGGCCCATCTTCCCTACATCACCGAGCTCTGGTTCGGGGAGTTCTACGACTACAACCGCTCCCCGGACTTTTGGCTGACCGAAATCTCGGGCATCCCCTTCGGCCTCTACGGCGAAATGCTCAACTATCAGAACGGCGGCAATCCCTACCGGGGCATGGTCTATGGCATGAGTGGCCGTCTGGGCGGCTCCTGCACGGCCATCTACCGGCTCTGGGATGAGTTCGGCATCGCCGACGCCAAACCACTGGGCTACTGGGATTCCCGCTGCCCGGTCACAACGGACAACCCGAATGTCCGCGCCAGCGCCTACGTGAAAGAGGGCAAATCCCTCGTTGCTATCGCCGACTGGGATCCCGCATCCAGGCCGGGCAACCGCAGCACCGCGTCCATGGAAGCCTCACCGGATCAATCCATCAAAATCGATGGCGTCATCGACCCGAAGGAATGGGGCAAGGCGGCGCAAGTCACCACTTTCAAGAGCCTCGACAGCAAAGAAAAAGTTCCGGCCGCCGGGCAGACGCTGGCCTACCTGACCTTCGACTCCACCCACCTCTACTTTGCCTTCCGCAGTGTCGGGCCCACCGGCAACCTCGTCGCCAAGCAGGAGGGGCGTGACTCCATGGTGTGGGAAGATGACTCCATCGAGCTGTTCATCCAGCCTGACACGAGTCTCGGTTTGGACAGCTATTACCAGCTTGTCGTCAATTCCAAGGGGGTTCTCTTCGACACCAAGGGAGAGCATGACAGCGCCTGGAACGGTCCGTGGACCGTGGCGACCTCGGTGGCCCCGGACTCCTGGATCTGTGAGGGCAGTATCCCCCTGGCCGCGCTAAGCCTCACGGCGAAACAATTGCGGGACGGTCGGACGATCGGCGTCAACTTCGTCCGCGACCAGAAGAGTCCTACCAAGTTGGTCTCAACCTGGTCTCCGTCCGGCGGTGGCCTCCATTTGCTGGAAAACTTTGGCCGCATCTCCGTCGCCAAGCCCGGCGGCAGGACCGTGGAGGAAATTCAGCCCGACCAGCCCGACCTGCCTTGCAAGGTGAAGGTCTCGTTCGACTGGAAGAGTCTCGGGCTCGATCCGGCCAAGGTGAAAATCACCGCCCCAAAACTCGAGAACTTCCAGGAGGCCCAAGTCTTCGACCCGGGCACCACAGAATTCTCCTTCCCGAAAGACAAGGGGATCATCCTACTGCTGGAAAAACGCTGAACCCGTATGATCAAATCGCCCCCCAGCCAGCGGTCATGTGGTAACGACGAAGCCTTTACGGGCAATCCTATTCCGATCAGAAGGAATGAAAACCATCCATCTCCTGAGCCAAGTATGAAAAAAAAATCCTTGCCGTCACAGGGAATCGTTTTTGCCATTCTCCTTGCCGTGGGTCCTGCGGTTCATGCGAACATCACCGTAACGGGAAAATGGACGTTGGATGATCCGGGAGCCCTGCACGGCATCGCCATTGCCTCGGCGGTGGATTCGGCCGGCACGAGGAATTTATATCAAAACAATCTCAGCGCGGCCACGTATTCATCCGATGTCCCCCTGCCGGGAGTGACCGAGATTCCGCTGTCGAGCGCCAATCCCTCTGCTCCGGCCTTATCTGCAAGCTTCACGGCCACGGGTCCGACATCGGCGTATCTGGCACCGTCCCCGGCAGCCACCTATGACTATTCGGACAACTTCGGCGTGGAGGTCTGGGTGAAAAGCGGCCAGGCCAGTCAATCCGCCACGATTTTGTTTAACGGCGATGCCGGCGCAAGCAAGGGCTGGGGCTTCATTCAGGATGGCACCAACTACCAGGGTGTCCTTGGCGGGCTAACGCTCGTCGGATCTGCCCCGGCTACCACCAACGGTTGGACGCATCTTGCGCTGGTCCGGGATACGGCTTCCTTCGGAACCAGGCTCTATGTCAATGGCGTTCTCAACGCCACGGTGTCCTCGGGAATCAACCCCACTGCCGGTGCCGCCGACGGATCGATTTTTTCCCTTGGTGCCCGGGCCTCAGCGCAACGCCCGTTCACGGGGCGGGTGGCGGATGCGCGGGTCTTCACCTTCGCCTCGGGAGCCTTTGTCGCCTCGGATTTGAATGTGACGCCCAAACCCGCGACCGGTCCCGGCCGTGCCGCATGGATGCGGGGGAAATACGGGCTATTCATCGGCTATGGCCCGGGGGTTAACGACATCACAGGCACAAATAACGGTAGTTGGGACGCCACCGTGAACGCGTTCGACACAGATGCCTTTGCCGCGGATGTGAATGCAACGGGGGCATCCTTTGTTGTTTTTAACCTCGGTTGGATCACCGGGCATTACTGCATGCCCAACCAGACCTTTGTGAACATCACCGGGCAAACGGGCTATTGCAGCCAGCGGAACTTGATCAGGGATATCTACAACTCCCTTCAGGCGGTGAATCCCGATATCAAGGTGATGGTCTACCTCGCCAGCGAAGGCCCCCGGCTTGCCCCCGCGACGATTACCAATCCAAGTGCGTTGAATTGCGAAAACGGCGCCGGTCCGCTGTGGGCCGATTTCCGCAAAAAATTCAATGCGATGGTCAAGGAGTGGTCAACAAGCGCGGGGAGCATGATCTCCGGCTGGTGGCTCGATGGGGCCTATACCTATTGGGGGATCACTTATGACTCCAATGGAACGATCGTTTACAATGATCCCGCCGATGGATCGCGGGGGCTCGACAACCTCAATGCGCTCATCACGGCCTGCCGCGCGGGAAATCCCAATGCGGCGGTAGCATGCAACACCTACATGCTGCCGACCGGCCCGAACGGTTACACTACCTATGCGGATTACACCACGGGTGAGGTTGATTTCTTCGAACGGACCCCTATTAGTCCCACGGTCTCCGTCACCGATGCCAACGGCACCAGCACCCTTCACTGGAATGCAACTTCTTTCCTCGGAAATGTTTGGGGAAATTCAAATGCAACCAAGTTTTCCAACCTACAACTGGCCAACCACGTCTATTTTGTCTGCCAATACGGCGGATCGCTGATGATCGACATGGCACCTTCGCGCAGCGGGCACCTTTATCCGGCGCAACTGGCGCAAATGGCAGCCGTCAAAACCGCTGTCCGCGTGAATCAGACCTATGCCGATTACAGTTTTCTCAACAACGGGATAAAAGTCACCAACGTAGCCGCATTCAAACCCAGCTGGCTGATGAGTAGCCGCGGGGACTATGAATTGCCAATAAATGCCCGCACCGCCTCGATGAGTTATGGCAATGACATGTCCATGACTTGTCATTTTACCGACCCGTCACAACCTTGGAATTACGACCCGACCGGGAGAAATTTCGCGACGCCGGGAGAGGAGTATGATTGGAACTACAAAGTGGATCTCGGGGCGCCGAAACAATTCAATTACTATGTGCTGACCATGCCGGCGGCAATGTATGCCACGGCCTATGCGATTGAAGGCTCCAGCAACGGAATCGGCTGGGACAACCTTTTGAGCGTGACTGGAACCGCGGGGGGGCGCCAGTGCGGTTATCTCAATTCAACCTCCAATTACCGTTATGTCCGCGTAAGAGCGATCACCCCCAATGGTCCCGGTCAACCCGGAACGGGCATGGCGATTCAAGAATTCGAGCTCTATCAGATGCCTGTGTCCAACAACCTCGCGTATCTCAAGCAATGCCGCTTCGACTCGTACGGGGCCAATATTGGAATATCCGGAGTGCCAGTGGTTGAAAACGACTACATGACCGGGTTCATCGGAACGGACCCGTCTTTTGGCAACACCAACCAGGAATATCGTACGGTGTGGCAGTTCAGGCTCGATTCGCTCGGGATCGCCCCGGGGGATGTTGTCACCGCGAAATTGAACTGGACGCCCAGCGTGATCTGGGGCGGCAACACGCTGGCCATTGATCAAGTCCCTTCGGATTTTACCACTTGGAATACCATCCCGATGTATGGAGGGGCGCTCTCCACCATTGCGACAGGTTTGAGCAACATCAATCCGCCATCGGCTCCCGGGATTGATATCACGGAAGTGTTCAAGGCGGCCCTCGCCAATGCCACGCCCACCTCGGGGCTGGCACTCCGGTTTTACGTTGTTGGAGGGGCTGGGGATTTCAACGGGGGGGGCATCAGGAATGTGAATATCGAGTTGGTGACGGCCCCGCCCGCGAAGGTCCCGAGCCATCTCGCCCTCAGCCTGGTCAAAAGCGCAGGCGTGAACCACGCGGTCCTCACCGGCAGCGGGGGCAGTGGCGCCCTCGGTTATTGCGTTGAGTCCTCCACGGATCTGGTCGACTGGACCACCATTGCCATCGGCCAGGGATTCGGCCCTGGCGGCGCCGTGAATTTCACGCAGGCTTTAGCCAATCCGCTCCCATCCAAGATGTTCTATCGGATCAGCGTGCCTGAATGATCGTTTTCATGCGAGGCTTGAATTTCAAAGTCAAAATCCCGACTCTCCCGCGATGAGAAGCCGTGGCAACCAGACCGCCTGATTTTTCACAATTCCGTAATCCCCATGCAGGGGCATCAAGGAAACTCCATCCGACATTCACAACCACACGAAATGCACCCGCTCCGTTTCCGCCAGATCCATCTCGACTTCCACACCTCACCCAATATTGCCGGCATCGGAGAAAGATTCGACAAAAAGCGCTGGCAGGAAACGCTGCAAGCAGCAGCGGTCGATTCGATCACGCTCTTTTCAAAATGCCATCACGGCTTGAGCTATCACCCGACGAGCGTCGGCAAAATCCATCCGCATCTCAACTTCGATCTGCTGCGCGCCCAATACGACGCGACCAAGGAAATCGGCATCAACGCGCCGGTTTATCTTTCCGCGGGGTTCGACCAAATGGCGGCCGAAATGCATCCAGACTGGCGGGAAACTGATAAAGACGGAAAGTGCATCAGTCGTGGACCGGGAGCCTTTGACGCGGGTTATCACTTTATGGATTTTCACAGTCCTTATCTGGATTACCTCTGCGAGCAGATCCGCGAGGCGGTGAGGCTCTTTCCCGACTGCGACGGCATCTTCCTCGATATCATTTTGCAAAACCAATCCTGCGCACGCTGGAGCCTGGAGTTCATGAAAGCCCACGGGCTCGATCCGCAGCGCGAGGAGGACCGCAAGGAGTCCTCCCGCCTCGCGGTGGAGAAATACTATCAACGCACCACCGAGGCGGCCAAATCCCTGCGTGCCGACATGCCCGTCTTCCACAACTCGGGTCACATCCCGCGCGGGCGGCATGACATTCTATCCTATGTCAGCCATCTGGAGCTCGAGTCCCTGCCGACCGGTGGATGGGGATACGACCATTTTCCCATGTCGGCGAAATATGCCCACAACCTGCCCTTCGATTTCCTCGGCATGACCGGAAAGTTCCATACGACCTGGGGCGAATTCGGCGGCTACAAGCACCCGAACGCCCTGCGCTATGAATGCGCGGCCATGCTGGCCTTCGGCGCGAAATGCAGCGTGGGGGATCAACTCCACCCGAACGGGACACTCGATCCTTCGACTTACGAAATCATCGGTGAAGCCTACCGCGAAGTCGCCGCCAGGGAACCTTGGTGCCGCGACGCCAGTCAGGTCTTCGACCTGGCGGTTTTGTCGAGCGAGGCGGAAAGCATTAGCCACCACGAAAGCCTCCCTGACGAGGGCGCCAGCCGCGTTCTGCTGGAAAGCCATTTCCTCTTTGGCCTCGTGGA
>RPOS01000243.1 GCA_003820635.1 Verrucomicrobiaceae bacterium
CACGGCGATGGTGTTGCTGGGTTTGCTCACGTTGCCTTTCCAAGCGTCGCTCGCCTCCCGGAGCCGGGCGGAAAAACTCGCGGCAGGTGGTTTGCTGGGTGAGTTCGCGCTCGGGTTTCTTTTCGCGCTGTCGTTCTGTCCGGTATCGGCGGCCTTGTTTTTCGGCAGCCTGATCCCGCTGGCCATCGGCAGCGGCTCTGTCTTCGCGCCGGTTGTGGTTTATGGAATCGGCACCGCGGCGCCGGTGGCGGGATTCGCCCTGCTGATGGTTTTCAGCGCGCGTGCGGCGTCCCGCCTTGCCGGCGGCATCGGCAGGCTGCAGCCATGGTTTCTCAAAGCCACCGGTGTCCTGCTGCTCATTGCCGGGCTTTATCTCACGGCGCGCGATACGCTGCGGCTGCTGCCGTGAAGTCCGCGCGGTTTTCAGATTGCCATGAAATGCGGTCCTGAGACGATGCCCCGCGCATGGCCTACACCGCAGACCGGGCATACGAACTGATTTCCTCCGCTCACCAGCGCGGGCGGCTGGCGCATGCGTTCCTGATCAGCGGCGCGCATGGTTCCGGCAAGGAAAACCTCGCCGCGCGGGTGATCCAGCTTGTCAGCGGAGCCGCGCAAGCCGGTGGCTTTGATTTGTTTGGCGAGCCGGTGGCGGTGGAAACCCCGCCTCTGGATGAGCTGGAAAGCGGCTGGATCCGGGTGATCCGGCCGCGCATGAAATCGCGCCGCATCGGCGTGGATGAAATCCGCAATCTCGAGCAGACGCTCTACCTCGCCGCGCCCGGCGGGGCCTGCAAGGTGGGTGTCATCGTCGAGGCGGACCGCATGAACGACCAGGCGGCCAACGCGTTTCTCAAGACGCTGGAGGAGCCGCCGCAGAACACGCTGCTGCTGCTTCTAACAGCCAATCCCCAGCGGCTGCTGCCCACCATCCTCTCGCGCTGCGTGCGCCTGCCGCTGCTGGGTGGCCGCGCCCTGTTGGAAGGTGGCGGTGCGGAACTCGTCTCCGCGCTCAACCACGCCGCCGCGCGCGGCTTCGGCACGCCGGTGGCCGCGCTGCATTTGAAGGCCACTTTCGCTTCCTTCCTCGCCCGCTGCCGCGAGGCGGCTGATGCCGCGGCCAAGGCGGCAGAGAAAGAAGAGATCTCCGCCTACAAGGACGCCACTGACGGCACCTGGCTCAAGGAGCGCGAGGTTTTCCACAAGGCCGCCGCCGAGGCCGAATACCTCGACGCCCGCAACCGCCTCTTCGACGTGTTGATGGCGTGGATGGCCGACCTGCTGCGCCTCAAGGTGAAATCCGGCGGCCTCGATTTCCCGGATTCCGCAGCGGCCCTGCAGCGCATCGCCGCCGCCGAATCCGAAACCCGCCTGTTGCAGCGCATGACCGCGCTGGATTCGCTGCGCCGCACGCTCGAGACCAACGCCTCGGAGCCACTCGCCATCGAGGTGGGTTTTCTCAAGGCCTTCGGGTGATCAGAATTCACCCTGGGTGGCGTCATCGGCCGGCACAGCGATGAATTCCAGCATCGGCTCGATGCCATCGAGCACGCTCAGGATGCCATCCGCCCAGCGCCGGTCCTGCCAGGCCGGCGCGGCGAGTTCGAGCAGGCGGGCGCGCGCCTCGTCTGTTAGAAAGGATTCGAGTCCGTAGCCCGGCATGATCGCCGCCTCGCGGCGGTCCGGATCGATGGCCAGCAAGAGCGCGTGGTTGTCCCGGCCGCGGTGGCTGGTGCCGGCGAAGTCCGCCGCGTTGAAGAGCCAGAAAACGTGCATCGAAAACGGATGCTCCGCCGGAAAGCCATGCATCACCACCTGCGGCACCAGTTGCGGGAAGCGACGCCGCATGGCCGCGAGGCGGCGCTTGATGCGCGCGTGGTCGGAGGTGCGCAGGCTGCCGGTGGTGTCCGCCACTTCTTCTGCGAGGCGCGGCACCGCTCCGAGCAGCGCGCAAGTCCGCGGGAAGCTCAGGCGGCAGGCCGGGCAATCGGGCGCGTTGGCTTGCAGCTGGGTCTGGCAGTAGGGGCAGCGCATGGTTGGCGGCAAATTGAGTGGGAACCTTATGGCAGCAGGTCGCCGTAAATGCCCGGATCGCTGCCGGGGATTTCGATCGCGCCGCAGGTTTTCGCGTAAAATTCCTTCGGCCCCACGCCGCCGATGATGGCGTAGGCGTGGCCGGTTTCGCGCAGCGCCTCCAGGGATTTCATGAGCAGCGCCTTGCCCAGGCCCAGCCCGCGGGCCTCCTCGGAGACTCCCGTCGGGCCGAAAAACCCGCGCATGGTCGTATCGTAACAGGCGAAGCCGAGGATCCGCCGCTCGCGCGTGGCTATGAAGCAGGCCACCGGCTGGCGGGTGAGCGCCACCTCCACCTCGCTCGCCCACTTTTCGGAAAACGTGCGGGCGAAGGCGGCCACCGTGTGTTTCTCGAAGGCGCGGGCCCGCCGCAGCACGATGCCTTTCCCGGCGGTTTCCGCATACAGCGGCGAGGAATCCGGCAAGTCATAAAGGCGCACCAGCATGTCGGTCATGGCTCGATTCAAGCGGCCGGCCCGCAGCGCGGAAAGGGAAAACGATGCGCCCGCTGCCGGAACCGGGCGTGCCCTCAACTCACTTGCCCCAGCGCTCCAGCAACGTCTTGGCCATGGCGCTCGGCGTCTCGGCCACGGCGATGCAGCACTCGGCAAGGATTTTCTTCTTGGCCTCTGCGGTGTCTTCCGCGCCGCCGACGATGGCGCCGGCGTGGCCCATCCGGCGGCCAGGAGGGGCGGTGGCTCCGGCGATGAATCCGGCGATGGGCTTCTTGCAGTTTTCCTTGGCCCAGCGCGCGGCTTCGACCTCGGCATTACCGCCGATCTCGCCGATCATGATGATGGCTTCGGTTTCCGGATCCTCGTTGAAGAGCTCGAGCACATCGAGGTGCGAGGTGCCGTTGATCGGATCTCCGCCGATGCCGACGCAGGTGCTCTGGCCGTATCCGAGCTGGGTGAGCTGCCAGACGGCCTCATAGGTGAGCGTGCCGGAACGTGAAACCACGCCGACATTGCCGCGCTTGTGGATGTAGCCGGGTGCGATGCCGATGCGGCAGCCGCCGTGGCTGTTCTCGCCGCGGCCGGGAGTGACAAGGCCCGGGCAGTTCGGCCCGACGAGGCGCGACTGGGAACCCGCGAGCATCGCCTTGACGCGCATCATGTCCATCACCGGGATGCCCTCGGTGATGCAAACGATGATCTCCACACCGGCATCGGCCGCTTCCAGAATGGCATCGGCCGCGAAGGCCGGCGGCACGAAAATCGCGGATGCCGTGGCTCCGGTTTCCTTCACCGCCTCGCCGACGGTGTCGAAAATCGGCACGGTGTTTTCAAACAACTGCCCGCCCTTGGTGGGGGTCACGCCGCCGACGATTTTGGTGCCGTATTCGAGCGAGAGTTTGGTGTGGCGCGCGCCGAAGGCGCCGGTGATGCCCTGCACGAGGACCTTGGTGTTTTCGTCGATGAGAATGGACATTTTAAGAAGTGGTGAGTGATCAGTGATCAGAAAAGAGTTATTGAACCGCAGCGACGATTTTCTTCGCGCCGTCGTCCATGCCGTCGGCGGAAACGATGTTGAGGCCGGAGGCGGCGAGGGTGGCCTTGCCGGCGGCGACGTTGTTGCCTTCCAGGCGCACCACGAGTGGCAGCGAGAGGCCGGTTTCCTTGGCTGCGGCCACCACTCCCTCGGCGACGACGTTGCAATCCATGATGCCGCCGAAGATGTTGATGAAGATGCCCTTCACGTTCGGATCACCGAGGATGATCTTGAAGGCGGCGGACACCTGGTCCTTGGAAGCGCCGCCGCCCACATCGAGGAAATTCGCGGGATCCCCGCCGTGGTGCTTGATGATGTCCATGGTGGCCATCGCAAGGCCCGCGCCGTTCACCAGGCAGGCGATGTTGCCATCCAGGCCGATGTAGTTGAGGTCGTAAACGGAAGCGGCCACTTCGCGTGGGTCTTCCTCGTCCTTGTCGCGCATCGCCTGGATCTCCGGGTGGCGGTAGAGCGCATTGTCGTCGAAGTTGAACTTCGCATCCAGCGCATAGACGTGGTCGTCGGTGGTGATGACCACCGGGTTGATCTCGACCATCGAGCAATCGCAGTCGACAAAGAGTTCGTAAAGGGCGTGCAGCAGGCGGCCGAACTGGCGCGCGGTGGTCTTGAGCCCGAGATTCTGGCAGAGCTTGCGCACCTGGTAGGCCTGCAGGCCGGCGAGCGGATTGACGAACTCGCGGAGGATTTTTTCCGGTGATTTCTCAGCGACTTCCTCGATGTCCATGCCGCCCTCGGTGGAGACGATGATGACCGGCTGGCAGGAGGCGCGGTCCATCAGGATGGCGAGGTAGAGCTCGTTTTTGATCTGCACGGATTCGGTGACCATCACCTTGCGCACCATGCGTCCGGCCTCGCCGGTTTGTTTGGTGACGAGGGTTTCGCCGAGCATTTTGGCAGCCACCTCGCGGGCGCTCTCCGGGGATTCGACGAGATGCACGCCGCCCTTGAAGCCGTTTTTGAAGACTCCCTTGCCGCGGCCGCCGGCGTGGACTTGGGCCTTGACCACCAGGTTTTTGACGGCCAGCCACTTGGCGGCGTCATAGGCTTCCTTGGGAGTGGAGGCGACTTTTCCCTTCGGGCTCGGCACGCCGAAGCGGTCGAAAAGTTCCTTGGCCTGGTATTCGTGGATGTTCATGGAGTGGAGAATCGGTTGGAGAAACGCGGCAAAGCGGGCGCACCGTATTTCCCCGCGCCGCGTCCGGTCAAGGACTCGTCCCGGAAAAATCAGCTCAACGGCCGGAGCTTTGGATCAGCCATTTGACCCTTGCGTTGAAGTCATCCGCGGCGGCGAGCTCTTCGAGCGCGAGGTGCATGCGGTAGCGCCAGTAGTAGGGAGTGATGGCCGGCACGTTGATGCGCTCGGCATCGGGGTCCGGGTGGCGCAGTTGCTCGTCGATGGCCAGCAGGTCCTGGATCGGGAAAACCGCCCACATGGCCGGCGATTCCAGGTGCTGCCAGAGGATGCGGGTGGCGAGTTCGCCGCCGAGTTCCAGCGGGGGAAACGCCATGCCCAGCATGTGCCAGGCGAAATGCGCCGTGGCCTGCGGGTCCTCGCGCCACCAACCGCGCAGCGTGGGCATGTCATGGGTGGACGGGCTCACCACGCTGAGGTAGGGCGCGTGCGCCGGATCGGCGAACTCGACTTTCGAGGACTTCGGCATGCGCTGGATTTCCAAGGAAAGGATGCCGAGCTCCCGCATCACGCCGGGCACACAGTCCGGCACCATGCCGAGATCCTCGCCGCAGAGCAGCATGGTGGTGGCGCGCCGCATGGCTGGTAGTTTTTCGTAGCCGCGCGCCTGCCAGAATCCTTCCTGGCGGCGGTGGAAATAGTCCACATACAAGTCATCGAGCCGGCGCTTGATCTCATGATCGAGTTCCTGGAAGGACTTGGTCATGCGCATCGAGCAGCGCGGGTGGAAGAGCGTTCCATCCGATCCCGGGACTTCGAAGAAGAGCACGTCGCTGGCGCAGTCGAGCAGCGCGCCACGGAGCCGCTCGACGTGCGGGCCGGCTGAAGCCGGCGCTCCAAAGTGCTCCACGATGCGCCGCTGGGTGGAGACGTGCTCGCGGAGTTGATAGTAGCCGTGGCCGCAGTCATCCAGGTGGTCGCGCAAGGCTTCGGCCGTGGTTTCACCAAAGCGCTCCTCGAGGAAATGCGCCCGGATGCAGGGCCGGCAATAACGGTCGAAATCGAAGGGGATGCCGCGGCCGCGGATTTCATCGATGTGCACCGGCATCGCCGGATCGAACCAGCCCATGATGCCCTCCACCTGGTCTGCCGGGATTTGCCAGATGCGGAAAAACCCGAGGATGTGGTCGATGCGGTAGGCGTCGAAATAACGGCTGAGCCTTGCGAAGCGCGCACGCCACCAGGCGTAGCCGTCCTTTTGCATCACCTCCCAGTTGTAAGTCGGAAAACCCCAGTTCTGGCCTTTCACGGCAAAGGCGTCCGGCGGCGCGCCGGCCTGCGCGTCCATCTTGAACAAGTGCGGCGCGGACCATGCCTCCACGGAATGGCGGTCGATGCCGATGGGCAGGTCGCCCTTGAGTGCGATGCCGCGTTTGTGGAGATGTGCGACGGCGTCGGACAGCTGGCGGTCGAGTTCGTATTGCAGCCAGATGTGATAACAGAACTCCGGCCACTGCGGGTGGTCGCTGGCGGCCATGGCGTCCGACTTTCCGCGCTCGAAAACCGCCCACTCGCCCCATTGGCTGAAGTCCGCCGTGCCGTGTTCGTCGCGCTTCACGCAGAAAACGGCGTAAGGCACCAGCCAGTCGCGGTTTTCCGTTAGAAACTTCTTGAAGCCGGTGCTGGCGGTGATTTTCTTCCGGTGCCTGTGGAAGACCTGGCGGGTGAGCCGGGTCTTCGCCTTCATCACCTCCTCGTAGTCGATGTGCTCCAAGGTGTTGAGCCACTCGCGCTGGGAATCGAGCTCCACCGGAAACTCCGCAGGCATGGCATGACCCATGTCCTCGATGCGCAGATAGAGCGGGTGCAGGGCGAACACGCTGATGGCTGAATACGGATAGGAGTCCGTCCAATC
>RPOS01000244.1 GCA_003820635.1 Verrucomicrobiaceae bacterium
GCGTCGTGTGTGTGTTGTATTGCTACTTCGTCGGCTCGTTGTCCGCCTTGGCCTTGTAGGCCGCGTTGGACAATTTCCAAGACGACGAAAGCCTCCCCGTTTTCCTCATCTCGCTCAAGGCCGGCGGCACCGGCCTGAATCTAACAGCTGCGGACACCGTCATTCACTACGACCCCTGGTGGAATCCCGCCGCCGAAAACCAAGCCACCGATCGCGCCCACCGCATCGGCCAGAACAAGCCGGTCTTCGTCCACAAGCTGGTCTGCCGCGGCAGCATCGAGGACCGCATTCTAGATCTCCAGAAACACAAGTCCGCCCTCGTCAAGGCCTTGCTCTCCGAGGAAACCACCAGCCTGCGCATTGATCCCGAGACCCTTTCGCGCCTGCTTGAACCGATTGCCTGAGAGCCACCAACACATGGACGAAGCCAGGCACGACATTACCGCCCACGCTTATCCATCAGATGCCGGGGAGCCGGGGGATTCCTGCGCTGCGCCATGACGCCAGGTGCTAAACCTTGGGCTCCCAGCCCGCGCGGTAGTCGCGCTTCACGATGCGCGCGGCTTCCGGCATGTTGGTGGACTTCATGTTGGGGCCGTCCCAATCCATCGGCCGACCCTCGCCGAACTGCTGGACCAGTGAGCCTAACAGAATAATCTCGTTGAGATAGGTGGAGATCTCGAAGTTCGAGTATCCGGGCGGGCCGCCGTTCATCGCATCCACCCATTCCTGATAGTGTCCGGGCGAGCGCGGGATGGATTGCGAGATGACGAGGCAGGCCTCGTGTTTCTCGATGGGCGTGAACTTCTTCTCGCCCTCAAGCAGCAGGTGCGCGGTGGCACCGTAGTCGTCAGGCGCGCAGAGTTTGCCTTTTTCACCGATGATCAGGCAACCGCTCTCGGGCAGTTTCCTGCGCCATTCGACGATTTCCCTGATGATGTGCGATGGTGGCCGCAGGGGGTTGATCTCACTTTTCGGATTGCCGTCATACCACCAGAACTTGAGCGGCGGCAGGCCGTCGCGCTCGGGGCAATCAAAGCGCACGCGGGAAGTGCGCGGAAAGGTTGCCGCATGGTGGCGCGAGGCGATCTCACATTCCACGCGGGTGACGTCCTGAATGCCCTTGCCACCCACGCCGATGCAGGCCAGCCGGATCTTGCTGTTGAGGTTCTGGCCACGGACGATGGCGGGCCCGGCAAACAACGCGGAACCAAGCCCGAGTCCGGTTTTTCCGATAAATGAACGGCGGGTGAAGGCTTTAATAAGTGGGGAAATGGCACGGAAATTCCCCAGGCCTTGCGATCAAATAGCTGTGTGCAATTGGCACTCCGGCCGTTTCCACGATGCAATCGCGCCTTGCTCCATGCGGCCGCGCCTGCTTCCATCCGCGCCCCATCCCACACATTCATGGCCAACAAAGACGTCACCGATCCTGCCCGCATGGAGAAAATCGTATCGCTGTGCAAACGCCGCGGCTTCATCTTCCAGGCGGGGGAACTCTACGGCGGCCTCAACGGCGTGTGGGATTACGGCCCGCTCGGCGCGGAGCTGAAGCGCAACCTCAAGGACTACTGGTGGCGCAAGACCGTCCAGGAGCGCGATGACGTGCTCGGCATGGACGGCTCGATCCTGACCATGGAGCAGGTGCTCGTTTCCTCCGGCCACGTCGGCGGGTTTTCGGATCCGATGGTGGACTGCAAGACCTGCAAGGGCCGCTTCCGCGCGGACAATCTGGAAACCTCCCAGTGCAAGGAGAAACCCAGCGTCTGCCCCGGCCAGTCGCCGAAATGCGAACTCACCGAGCCGCGCCAGTTCAACCTGATGCTGCAGACGAACTTCGGTGCCACCGGCGAGCAGATCGCCTACCTCCGCCCTGAGACCGCGCAATCGATCTTCGTGCAATACAAGAACGTGCTCGATTCCAACCGGATCAAGCTGCCCTTCGGCATCGCACAGGTCGGCAAGTCGTTCCGCAACGAGATCAACCCGCGCAATTTCACTTTCCGCTCGCGCGAGTTCGAGCAGATGGAGATCGAATACTTCTGCCATCCCGACGACGGCCTGCGCCTCACCGACGAGTGGTTGGAAACGCGGCTCTCGTTCTACGAAGAGATCGGCATCCCGCGCACCAAGCTCCACATCAACGACATTCCGGACGGCGAGCGCGCGTTCTATTCGAAGAAGACCTATGACATCGAATACGAGTTCCCCTTCGGTGTGCAGGAACTCGAAGGCGTCGCCTATCGCACCGACTACGACCTCGGCGTGCACCAGAAGGGAGCGGGCAAACCGCTCGAATACTTCGACGAGGAAACCAAACAGAAGTTTCTCCCGCATGTCGTCGAGCCGTCCGCCGGTTGCGACCGCACGGTGCTCGCACTCATCTGCGAAGCCTTCGACGAAGAGACCCTGACAGACGAAAAGGGCAAGGAGGACGTCCGCACCGTGCTGCGCTTCAAGCCCGCCATGGCCCCGATCAAGGTGGGCATTTTCCCGCTGCTCAAGAAGAACGAGGAGCAGGTGCGCATCGCGCGGGACATCCAGAAGTCGCTACAGAAATGGATGACCGTTTTCTACGACGACGGCGGCGCCGGCGGCCGCCGCTACCGCCGCCAGGACGAGGTGGGCACGCCGTTCTGCGTGACGGTGGACTTTGATACGCTCGGCGAAAACGGCGCGGAGCTCAAGGACACGGTGACCATCCGCCACCGCGACTCGATGGAGCAGGAGCGCATGAAGATCGATGCGCTGCTGCCGTGGTTGCTGGAGCGGGTGAGGTGAGAAGACATCTGCCAGCGCCACCTCCTTCACGAGAAAACGCCCGCTCCCCGGTGAGGAGAGCGGGCGTTTTCTGATAGATTGTGCGCGGCTTACTTGGAGCTGGAGATCAGGCTCGCCTGGCTGGCGCCCTTCTTGATCTTGCTCTGCTTGATCCAGCTCATGGTGGAGCGCAGCTTGGCTCCGACCTTCTCGATCTGGTGGGCGGCTTCGGCCTTGCGGATGACGTTGAACTTCTTGTAGCCGCCTTCGTATTCGGCGATCCACTCCTTGGCGAACTTGCCGGACTCGATGTCCTTGAGCTGCTGCTTCATGCGCTTCTTGACGGAGGCGTCGATGATCTTCGGCCCGACGGAGACATCGCCCCACTCGGCGGTTTCGGAGATGGAGAAACGCATGCCGGCGATGCCCTGCTCGTTCATGAGGTCCACGATGAGCTTGAGCTCGTGAAGGCACTCGAAGTAGGCCATCTCGGGTTGGTATCCGGCTTCAACGAGAGTTTCGAATCCAGCCTTCACCAGCGCGGAAGCGCCGCCGCAAAGCACGCACTGCTCGCCGAAAAGGTCGGTCACGGTTTCCTCGCGGAAGTTGGTTTCAAACACCCCCGCGCGGGCACAGCCGACACCACCGGCCCAGGCGAGCGCGGTTTCCTTGGCTTTGCCGGTGACGTCCTGATGGACGGCGATGAGGCCGGGAACACCTTTGCCGGCGACGAATTGCGAACGCACGGTGTGGCCCGGACCTTTCGGCGCGACGAGGATCACGTCGATGTCCTTCGGCAGCTTGATCGTCTTGAAGTGGACGGCGAAACCGTGGGAGAAAAGCAGGGTCTTGCCCGGTGTGAGATTCGGCGCGATGTCCTTGTTGTAAACCGCGGGGATCACCGTGTCCGGAGTGGCGACGAAGATGACGTCGGCCTTCTTTACCGCATCCGCAGTGTCCATGACCTCGAAGCCGAGTTTCTTGGCGACTTCACGGGACTTCGACTTCTTGTAGAGGCCGATGATGACCTTGAGGCCACTGTCCTTGAGGTTGAGCGCGTGGGCGTGGCCTTGTGAGCCGAAGCCGATCACGGCGAGGGTTTTCTTTTTCAACGGAGCGATCTTCGCGTCCTTGGTGGTATAGATCTTCGCGGCCATGGCGGATCGGTAGTTTAGGTTCGGTTGAGTCACACCACGACCATCGGGGACGCAGCGGGGCGGCACACTGCGCGGATGACGCCACGGGGTCAAGCCACAAGAATCGGCCAGAAAAACAGGGCGGCTACACTAGGGAGAGGAGTTGTTCGAGGTAGTCGGGATCGAGAGCGGCGCGCATCTCGCGTTTGGGCAGGCTGTTGCGGCGTTTGCCTGTGCCGGGCATGCGGTTGTGTTGTAGCACGGGATGCCGTTGGGAAGCTTGAGCCACTTGCGCAGCCACTCCTCGCGCAACTCGGCGAGTCCTTCCATGAGTTCGTAGGTCCTCACGCCGCAGAGCACGGCGGCAAAGGCGATGAAGAGGATTTCGCCGAAATGGTGGCGGGTGTTGCCACCGTTGCGGGGGCCTTGATTGGAGGCGAACACCACGAAACCTTGAGGTAAGCCGCCGGAATAGTCGATTTTGTTCGGATTTCTGGGCATTCAGGAATCCTGAAGGCGCAAGATGGGGTGTACAAGTCTGTTAGAAAACCGCAGATTGAGATTTTCCTAATGTAGTCGCCCTGCGTGGCGGCGAAGACCAAGCCGCAGATGGTCCAGCGATAACGGCCGATTTGTTCATTTACGGAGGAAATGGACATGGCGGTATGGGTGAGGTTTAGCGGCCACGTGCGGTGTGGTCACGGGAGATCATTCCGCTGGAATGAGCCGGGCAAGCGCCAATTCTCCAGACAGCTCACCCCTGCAGGGCCCGCAGCGCGCCGCGCACCAGCGCCTCCACCGTGGCGGAGGGCTCGTTTTCCAGCACCTTGCGCACGGACTTGCGGGCATCCACCTGCTTGTAGCCGAGCGCCAGCAGCGCCAGCTCGGCATCCGCCGCCAGCGCGCTCACTTCACCGGCCGCCGCATCCTGCCAGGTATCCGCCACACCCACCTTGTCCTTGAGCTCGAGCACGATCCGCTCTGCGGTCTTCTTGCCCAGCCCCTTGATGCGCGAGAGCTCCGCCGTGTTTCCAGCCACCACACAACTCTTGAATCGCGAGACCGGCATGCCGCTCAGCACCGCCATGGCGATCGCAGGGCCGATCCCGCTCACGCGGTCGATGAGCATCAGGAACACATCGCGCTCCTCCTCGGTGGCGAATCCATACAGCGTGTGCGCCGTTTCACGGATGTGAAGATGCGTCCGCAAATCCACCTCCAGCCCCTCCGCCGCATGCAACCGGTCGTAGGTGGAAATCGGGATAATCACCTCGTAGCCGACGCCGTGCACATCCACCACCAACCGGTTCGGATAGGCCTCGATCACTTTTCCGCGCAGTCTCGCAATCATCGGCGGCGAGATTGCCCCATCGTGCAGGATCGTCAACCCGGATCCCGGCGGCTGATTCCCGCGAGGCCGGGCTCCGGGTTTCACGCTTCAAAGTTCAAACTTCCACCGGGATCCTGCGCGGCTGCGCCTCACGCGCCTTGGGCAACTTGATTTCCAGCACACCGTCCTTCAAGCGCGCTGAAATGGCCGAGTCATCCAGATCGCGGCCCAGTCCGAACGCGCGCTGATAGATCCCGGTGAAGTATTCGCCCACCAGCGTCTCGCAAGCTTCCCTGCCCTGCCCCATCTGGGGACCGGTCACGGTGAGCTGCTTGTTTTCCAAGGTGATTTCCAGGTCCTTTTCATCGATGCCCGGCATGTCGCAGCGGATCAGCAGTTCGGACGGCGTTTCGTAAATGTCGGCCGCCGGGACAAACACCGGCCGCTCGGCAGCTTGCTCCGCGCGCGGCGCGGTGGGTGTGGAGATGCTTTCATTCATGTTCATGGCTGGCTCCTTTCCTGTGTCAGTTGGCGATCACCGGGATGCTTCTGGGTTTCGATTTCTCCGCGCGGGGCAGCGTGATCGCCAGCACGCCCTTCTCGTATTTTGCGGAAATTTTATCCTCCTCCACCTCGAAGGGCAGCGTGAAAGTCCGCGCAAACGGCCCACTGCTGCGCTCCTTGCGGTGGCACACGACGCCCTCACCCTCCGGCGCGTTGTCCTGCAAAGTAGCGCGAATGGTCAACTGGCCCTTGGTGAGGCTGATTTCCAGATCCGCCGGGTCCACACCCGGGATCTCCGCGGTCACGATCGCCTCGTTGGAGTCGCTGAGCAGATTGACGAGCGGAAAGCGCGCCGTGCGCGCCGCCGGCAAGCCACCTTCGAACAGGCGGTTCATTTCCCGCTGCAAGTCCCTGAGGGCTGCGAAAGTCCCCCACGGATGAATGGTCATGGTGTTTGAATTCATGATTTTGGCTTTCAACAGTTGGTTTCAAATCGCTTGCCCGACCATCGGATCGGTGCAGCTCGTAACCATTCCAGCAAAGCCGGTGCCACGCCCCATCAACAAACCCAAGTTACTGATCACCAGAAGATAGCGACCACACTCCAAGGAGCGGCATCATCCCATCCGCGTCAGCTTTTCGCAGAAATGCGCCATTTTTTCCCAATGCGATGCGTCAAGCTGGCCTCATCGGCCCGCTGACCACCCGTCAGCCACTCCCCATGCCTGAATCTGCATGGGAACCGGAAAAATCCCGCCGAAATTCTTGACACTCGCCGCCAAAGCAAGCTTTCATCCCGCCCCGCGCCAATCGCAATGCACCCGTAGCTCAGCTGGATAGAGCGTCTGACTACGAATCAGAAGGCCAGGGGTTCGAATCCCTTCGGGTGTAC
>RPOS01000245.1 GCA_003820635.1 Verrucomicrobiaceae bacterium
AGATTTGCGAGGCGCGGACGAGCGCCTTGCCGCCGTTGGAGAGCTTGCAGTAGATGGTGAAGTGGTCGTCGAGCATGCGGCCGGGGACGAAGGTTTCCAACTGCGCGGAGAGCTCGGTGACGTCGAGGCCGGTGACGTAGCGGAGCTGCATGAGGGCGTGGGTGCCGATGTCGCCGCCGCAGCCGGAACCACCGGCGCGTTTGGGATCGACGCGCCAGGCGGCTTGCTGCTGGCCGGTGGCTTCCAGTTTGGAGGCGAGCCAGCCCTGGATGTAATAACTGTCCACCCAGCGGACCTCGCCGAGCAGGCCGCTTTGCACGATGTAGCGGCTGAGGCGGGTGGTCCAGTGGCCGAGGTAGGTGTGGGCCAGGGCGAAGGGCACGTTGAGCTTGCGCGAGGTTTTGACCAAGTCTGCGGCCTCCTTGAGATTGAGGCAGAGCGGTTTCTCGCAGAACACGGCGATGCCGGCCTTCATCGCCTTCATCGCGGGATCGTAGTGCACGAAATTCGGCGTGACGATGAGGATGTAGTCGAGCTTCTCGTCGGCCGGCGCGGTCGCGTTGGCGGCGATCATCTCGTCGTAGGAACCGTAGCCTTTGATCGGATAGGGCCAGTTTTTCGCTTCCTCGAGCGCGACCTTGGGATCCAGTGAAAGCGCGCCCGCAACAATGCGGCGGGTGCCGTCCATGTGGATGGCTTTCTGGTGCGGATGGACAATGAAGGCTCCCCTTCCTCCTCCGACGAGACCAATGTTGAGCGGTTTGTCAGACACCGTGTGTTTCTGGTTGATGGATTGGAAACTTGCAGGATCAGGCAGGCGCGCTTGTCACTGCTTGCCCGTCCACTCGCCGAAGTTGCGGAATTTCGCATAGCGTTCCTCCAGCATTTTTGCGGCCGGCATCGCGGAAAGCTCCGCAAGATGGCGGAGCACCACCTCGCAGAAGGCGGCGGCGGTGGCCTGATGGTCGTGATGGGCTCCGCCGGAGGGCTCGGGAATCACGTCGTCGATGAGATCGAGTTTCTTCAGATCCGGGGCGACGAGTTTCATCGCCTCGGCGGCCTCCGGCGCGTGCTTGCGGTGTTTCCAGAGAATGGCCGCGCAGCCTTCCGGGCTGATGACCGAGTAGTAGGCGTTTTCCAGCATGATGACGCGGTCCGCCACGCCGATGCCGAGGGCTCCGCCGGAACCGCCTTCGCCGAGGACGACGGCGATGACGGGCACCTTGAGGAGCATCATTTCCCGCAGGTTGAAGGCGATGGCTTCCGCGATGTTGCGCTCCTCCGCGCCGATGCCGGGGAAGGCTCCGGGCGTGTCGATGAGGGTGATGACGGGCAGGCCGAATTTTTCCGCGAGCTTCATCAGGCGCATCGCCTTGCGGTAGCCTTCCGGGTGTGCGCTGCCGAAGTTGCGCTTGAGGTTTTCCTTGGTGTCCCTGCCCTTCTGGTGGCCGATCACCACCACGCGCCGGCCGCCGATGCGGGCGAAGCCACCGGGCATCGAGGCGTCGTCTCCGATGTGGCGGTCGCCATGCAACTCGCAGAAATCGGTGAAGGCGAGTGAAACGTAATCGAGCATGAACGGGCGGTTCGTGTGACGGGCGATTTGAACCCGCTGCCAAGGGGTGAGATTTTCGTAAATCCGCGCCTTGGTTTCAGCGAGTTTGGATTCCATGATGGAAATCTCGCCGGACATGTCGATATTTTGCGAAGCGGACTTGAGCTGGAGCTTTTCGAGTTCGCGTTCGAGCTCGGCCACTGGCTTTTCGAATTCGAGGAGCTGCATGGGAAGAGTTTCGGGATTCAGGCGGCGGGATGCAAGGCAGGAGATGGCGGGCGATTACACCCGCTACCCACGTTCATGAGTCAATGCAAGCGCGGCCACAAACCGCGGGAAAGTCTCAATACTGGTAGTTCAAGTAAAAGTTGAACTGGCCGCCCTTGTCCGCATCTTCATCCGGGGATGAGACCGGGATCGCGTAGTCGAGCGCGAGCGGCATCGGGCTGATCGGCAGCTTCAGGCGGATGCCGACGCCGACGTCGCTGTAGAGATCGCTCGGGCTGGGATCCCAACTGTCGGCATTGACGAAACCGGTGTCGTAGAACACGGCGCCGCGGACGGTCTCGATGATCGGAATGGTGTATTCCAAACTCACGTAGCCGAGTGAGTTGCCGCCATAAACCGCGCCGGTGTAGTCGGTGTCACGCGGGCCGACATCGCGGAATTCGAAGCCGCGCAGGGTGCGGCCGCCGCCGAGGAACATGCGCTCGAAGATCGGGATCTCGCCGCTGCCGTCCACGAAGGCCATCTCGCCGTTGATCGAGAAAATCGAGTCCCACTTGAGGTTCCAGTATTTCTGGCCTTGGGCGGAGAAGGTGATCGTTTCCACATCGCCGCCGAGTCCGGCGTAGGTGAGACCGAGGTCCACCTTGTGACCGCTGCGTGGAGTGATGCTGCTGTCGCGGCTGTCATAAAGATAGTTCACGGTGAATGCGCTGCGCAGGAAATCACCGCCGATTTTTTCTTCGGAGAGTTCGGAAAAATTTCCGTTGCCGTTGTAATCTTGCGAATCCACTTCCGAGTCGATTTCCACATTCTCAAGCCGGTATTCGCCCTTGATCGAGCTCTTGGCGCCGAGTGGCTTGCGCAGGAAGATGGCGGCACCCGCGTTGGTCTGTTCATAGTAATCGCTGAAATACGTGGACTGCTTGTAGAACAATTCTCCGCCGAGCGAGAGCTGGCGGTCGAGGAACCATGGCTCGACCAGCGAGACACTGGCTTCCGAGCGCTCGGAACCGAGACGCAGGTTCATCGCGAAGCGCTGGCCGCCACCGGTGAAGTTCCAGGGGTTGAACAGATCGAAGTTCGACTGCTCCAGAGTGAGGAAGCCGACAATGCTGTCGATGGAGCTGAAGCCGGCGCCAACGCCGACCGAGCCGGTGGCGCGCTCCTCGACGAGGATTTCCACATCGCGGTAGCCGGCACCGCCCGGCGTTCCATTGGTCTGGACGTCGCTGAAATACTGGAGGTTCTCAAGACGGGCCTTGGTGGTCTCGAGCTCGACGGTGTTGAAGAAATCGCCCGGCTTGAGCGGGACTTCGCGGCGGATGACCTTGTCCTTGGTCTTGGTGTTGCCGGCGATGTTGACCTTGCCGACACGGTAACGCGAACCTTCGGTGATGCGGTAAATGATGGTCACCCGGTTGGGGCCGGCATCGCGGATGTCCGGGTTGACCATTGCATCGGCGTAACCACGGGATCCGTAATAGCTGCGGATGGTGGTGATGTCGGCGCGCATTTTCTTGGAGTTGTAGGCGTCGTTGCCGTTGAGGGTGAGCGCCGGGTATAGATCCTCGGGTTTGAAGACGGTCATTTTCCCGAAGCCAACGCCGGCGACGGTGTATTTTTCCCCTTCCTCGATGGGGATGATCAGATCCACGCGGCCGTCCTTGACCGGCTCGCGGCGGACGCCCGGGCAACTGGCGCGCAGGTAGCCCTTGCTGCGGTAGTAGTCGAGAACGGCATCGACATCCTGGTCGATCTGATCGGACTCGATGCGGCCGGACTTGGTGAGCCAGGAAAGCCAGCTTTTCGGCTTGGTTTTCATTTCCTTGCGCAGCTCGTTGGCGGTGAAGACGGTGTTGCCCTCGAAACGGATTTTGCGGATCTCGTTCTTACTGCCCTCGTCGATGACGAAAATCAAATCCGCGACGCCCGAATCGCCGGTGGCCTGGATGCGGTGGGAAACCGAGACATCCGGATAGCCATGGCCTTGGTAATATTTCTGGATATTGCGGCGGGCTTCCAGAATCTCGGCGTCGCTCATCAACCCGCGGGCCTTGAGCTTGGTTTCCTTGGCGAGCTTTTGATCGGAAAACACGGTGTTGCCCACAAAGCCCACGCCACCGCGCATCGGGCGGGTGGTCACCTCGGCGATGAGGTTCACGCTGTCGCCCACCGGCTCGGCGAGGAAGCGCACGTCATCGACGAAGCCGGATTCATAGAGCGCGGTGATGTCCTTATCGAGATTCTCGGCACGGTAGGGCGAACCGGCCTTGGACGTCATTTGGTTGCGCAGGACCTCCTCATTGACGGTTTTCTCACCGCGGTAGCGGATGATCACCTGCGAGATGTTTTTCCCTTCGAAATCCTGCGCGTGCAGGCTGCCGGCCAGCGCGAGCATGACAATCGAGGAGAAGGCGGCGAGTCGTCCCATGCCGCGAGGCATGAGGGGATGGAGAAACGGGAAGATGCGCATGCGTTTGGTAGGGATGGGCGTATGAAGCCCGCACGGCCCCGGCCCCGTCAAGGTCAATAGCGGCAGTCTCCTTACTTTCCTTTACCATCCCCCCTCTCCGAATTTCTTGCCCCCTGCCCTCCCGTCCCCTAAACCCCGCGCGTGCTCACGATCAAAAAGCTTACCAAGACCCTCGGCGGCCGCACCCTGCTGCGCGAGGCGGAGATGTCCATCAACTGGGGCGAGCGCGTCGCCCTCGTCGGCCCCAACGGTGCCGGCAAGTCCACGCTCTTCCGCATGATTCTCGATGAGGACAGCCCGGACGAGGGCACCATCGAGCGCGACGAATACGCCATCACCGGCTATCTGGCACAGGAGGCGGCCGAACCCACCGATGAAACGATCATCGAGATCGCCATGGGCATCACCCCGGAAATGATCGGCATCCTGCGCACGATGCGCGAATACGAGGCCAAGGGAGACCACTCGCATCCGGATTTCGCCAAGGCCCAGGACCAGTTCAACCACCTCAACGGCTACCAACTCGAACCCAAGGCCAAGAAAATCCTCGCCGGCCTCGGCTTCAAACAGGACGACTTCCACAAGCCCGCACGCACGTTTTCCGGCGGCTGGGTGATGCGCGCCCACCTCGCCCAGCTCCTCGTCATGGAGCCGGACCTGCTCATGCTCGACGAGCCGACCAACCACCTCGACCTGCTTTCGCTGCTCTGGCTGCAACGCTATCTGCTCAACTACTCCGGTGCCATCCTCATGATCTCGCACGACCGCGACTTCATGGACTCGATCATCGAGACCGTCGTCGAGATCGATCCGGATGCCGCGAAACTCATTTCCTATACCGGAAACTACAGCGCCTTCCTGCAACAGCGCGACGCCCGCTTCGATCAACAGACCGCCGCCTACCGCGCCCAGCAGAAGGAAATCGAAGGTCACCAGGAATTCATCGACCGCTTCCGCCAGATCGGATCGAAAGCCGCGCAGGTGCAGAGCCGCATCAAGTTTCTGGAAAAACTCGAACGCGTCGAAAAACCCCGCGCGCCGCGAAAGCCCTTCAAGTTCACCTTTCCGCAGCCGCCGCGCTCCAATCAAAAGGTCATGGAGCTCGTCAAGGCCGGCCAATCCTACGGTGACAAGCGCATTTACAAGGACCTCGACCTGACCATCGAGCGTGGCGACCGCATCGTGCTCGTCGGCCCGAACGGCGCTGGCAAATCCACACTGCTAAAAATCCTCGCGGGGCAGCTCCCCATTGATGCGGGAAAACGCGAGCCCGGCTATGCCACCAAGCTCGGCTACTACTCGCAGCACCGCCTCGAATCGCTCAACGAGAACAACACGGTGTTGGAAGAAGTCATGGGCTGCTGCCCGACCCTGCGCGATGAGGATGCCCGCTCGATCCTCGGCACCTTCCTGTTCCGCCGCGCCGATGTGGAGAAGCGCTGCGGCGTTCTCTCCGGTGGCGAGAAATCCCGTCTCAACCTGGTGAAGTTCCTCGTCGATCCGCCGAACCTGCTGCTGATGGACGAACCCACCACCCACCTGGACATCCTTTCCATCGACTCGCTCGTCAACGCGCTCAAGGCTTACGAAGGCACGCTCGTCTTCATTTCGCACGACGTGCACTTCATCCGCACTCTGGCGGAAACCACGCTGCACATCACCCGCGCAGCCGATGATTCCTCCGCCGTGCTCACGCGCTACACCGGCGGTTATGATTATTTCCTCGAAAAGAGCGGCCTCAACGACGACCGCGGCGCGGTAACGGCGTAAATCCCGATCTTTTAGCGATAACGGCGGCACTCCATCTGCTTCTCTCGACCACTCATGTCATCCCCTTCGAACTCCGCCGAGAAACCGCTGCTCAATGACGGCTTCCAATTGTTGGAAGCCGAGCTGTCTTTCGCGATGGAAGTCTTCGGTTCCGTATTGCTGCGGCTGGGATACCGGGATCTGGCGGAAAAACTGCCGTGGAGCGGTCATGATTTGCCCACGGTGGAAGGCCCGGACCGCGGCCTCGGCCAGGCGTATTCGATCGCCTTCCAGTTGCTCAACATCGTCGAGGAGCGGGTGGCGGCACAGGTCCGGCGCTGGCGTGAGAAGTCGAATGGCCCGGCGGCGGAAAAAGGCCTCTGGCCCGACAAGCTCGCCGCCATGCGCGCCATGGGACTGGACTCCACCGCCATCATCGAGGTGCTCTCCAGGGTGTGTGTGGAGCCGGTGCTCACCGCCCAC
>RPOS01000246.1 GCA_003820635.1 Verrucomicrobiaceae bacterium
CCTCACACCCACCATCCCATGAAAACAATCCCTTGCACTCTGTTTGTCTGTGCCGCGGCGCTTTTGTCCGCCAAGGCGCAGCCGGCGGTAGCCGCCATGCAAATGCGCGATGTTGCCAGCCAGGAAGAACTGCTGCTTGAGCGGCGCAAAGCCCTGCAGATCGACCCGATGAAACATCTGGCAACCGCTACGGGCGAAGATCCGTCAAAAGCCAACCAACCGACGGACATCCTGGCGGAATCCGACATCATCTCCTTCCGCGGACTGGCCACGCTGGTGCCCAAGCGGGCCATCCTGCAAACTCCGCAAAGCTACGCCGGCCATGTCAAAATGGAGCCGGGTGCCCGCTTTGTGAGTTGGCGTGAGTTCTACGCCCTCAACCGCGGCTGGATCACCACCGTGGAAGTCAGCCGCGAACAAGCCGAGGGCAACGCGCCATTCGCCGAGGAGACCCGGAAATTCCTCGGCACCAACCGCAACCTTGTGGTCGCGACATTCAAAGGCGGGCCGGTCTCGGTCTTGCCGCTCAAGGAGCCCGCTCCGGAAACCGCCATGCAAACTCCCACCCCTTGATATCATGAAATCACCCGCTATCCTTACCGCCTTATCCTTGTCCTTGCTGGCAGCCGATGCTGCGGCGCAAGAAGTCATCTACACCAACTTCATCCGCCAGTTCCAAACACCCACCAACGTCGTCTGGGATGCCTCCTCAGAAGTGTCTCCAGCCGACAGCAGGGAGTCTGATCTGGCGATCAACCCCGGCGGAGCGCGCTTTGAACTCTGGACCGTCGCCAACACCTCGCCACCGACCAGCCGCCTGCTTGATACCGCGTATGTCGGCACCTACGTGCCTGTGGCCACGGTCACGATCCGTTCGGAGGATCCATATATCATTCCCCGCACGCGGGTGGACCGGCCGTTCTATGTGGATATTGAAGTGACCGGACTGCTCAACGGCGCCAGCGATCCGGCGGCCTCCAAGGCTGTCAAACTGACACGCCACATGCAGTCGTATGGGGTTGGTGGCACCGGCATCAATCTCGACCGCACGCAGGCATCCCTGGTCTCCCAGTCTTTCATCACCACGAATGGGCCCCAAACAATCACGGTGCCGGCGATGGGCACGGCTGTCACCGGCCCGGGAAGCAAGATCCGCGGCGAGGAGCGCTTTACGATCTTCTCGATCGAGGACAGCCGCATTGCACCGGACGGCGTGACTTATGTCGTCCCCGAGACCCAGATCGCCTCGAAGCTGATCCAGATCTGGCCGATGGCCGATGGCTTCATCACCGGCATTTCGAGCAACCAACTCGTCCGCTACCAGTTGCCGCAGCTCACCCTCACGCTCAACGACCTCTATCCGAGCTCGACCACATACGTGCAGGTTTACATGGGTGAACCGCAACTTGGAACCCAGGGCCGCATCGTTCCCGGCTCCGCCATCACCATCAATGACTCGGTGCCGGTGAGCCGCGTGCTCGTCATCGACGATTACGACGAGGTCTTCGACGAGGATGGCCGCTGGACCATGGAACTGGTCACCGATACTCCCTTCGGAGTCGAGCGGCTGGCCTACGTCAGCTTCGATCTCGACCGCACGATCAAGGTGAACGGCTCATTCGTCACCATCGAGCGAGGCAGGGTTTCTTCAGTTCCTCCTCCAGTTCCTTCCTGAAATTGTCGTTCCGATAGATCAGCGAAAACCGCGCATCCTTCGATTTTCTCAAGAGATCCTCCACCTCGGTGTATGCCAGGAGCAGGAACAAACCCTTCACCGGCTCACGATGAAACGATTGCGTCCGCGTCACGAACTGGTCCTCCACGGCCCGCTGCTGCTGGTTGGCACGCAGCGCGCCGTGCTCGCTTGCGACCTGTTTGCGCAGTTCTTCGAAGCGGGCCTCCATCAGGTCCGCCGAGGCCTCGGGATCGAAGTAGTGGACCGTGAGCTCGTAAAGCCTGCCACCCAGAAAGCGCCCTTCCACCGCGCCCGCCTTGGTCTCCGGCAAAAAGCCCTTGCGGGGCTGGATTTTGAGCACCCGCAATCCTGGTTGATCCCCGGGAAGCGAAATGGTAAGGTCCAGCGAATGTCGGGATGCCCAAGTAATCAACTTTTCCGGAGAATCGCCCCAGCGCAGGCCGAAGGGCGGATTCAGGACGGCCTGGGCGGCGGCCTGCCCGGCTGCCACGCAGATCAGGATGGCCGCCAGAATCACTCCGTGAAATCGCCCGCGCATGGGGCTAGCTTTGGCACATTCCGAAGCATCCGCAAGCTACGATGCGGATACCGTGGCATGGTGCTGCTGGAAGCGATGCTCTCGCTCTCCATCCTCACCTTGCTCGGCCTGCTGCTGCTCAAGCTCTCGCTCAACATCCTGCAACCGCGGCAGTGGGTGCTCCAACAAACCGTGACGGACGCCTACATGACTTATGAGCGGGCCTACGCCGAGCGGATCCCATTCGAAAGCCTGCTCGCCGCGGATTCTCCCTGGCCTGATTATCCGGCCACCAGCACCACCATGGTTGAAATCGGCCGTCTGCCGGGCAACCGCCTCATCATGGGCAACGTGACGCGCACCCGCATGCCGGATTCCGGAAATTTCCCAAGCGACGGTGGCAACGGCACGCTCACCAGCAATCCCGCCGCCATGAAGATCTGGAAGGCCCAGAGCGTGCTCACCTATCAGATTGGAGATCGCACCTACGCCAAATCCCGCACCGTCCTGCGCTCCCAATGAAAACGCTCCTCCTCACCGCACGCCGGGGCTTCACCCTCATTGAGCTCTCCATCGCCATGGTCATGGGAATCGCCATCGGCGGCATGGTCATCGCCCTGTTCAACCAGCAGCTTGCCTTCCTGCGCCTCTACAAGACGCAGAACTTCCTCACCGAGGAGGCTCCCGTCATCAGCGTTTATATCAGCAAGCTCGTCGGCAAGGCGGACCGCTTCCGCCTGCATGATTCGGTGGACGACGCCCTCGCAGGCAGAAACCCGCGCCTGACGGCCTCGCCGGTGGTGCTGCTCAACTACCGCCAGCCGGATGGCACCATGCGCGCTTCGATTCTTTCGTTCGAAGACCGGGTCTCCGGCCCGGCGCTCTATCATTATGTGGTGCCCACCAATGAAGTGCTCGGCGAGCCGCAGTGGTTCGTTTCCAACAAGCCCGCCAATGTCTGGTTCGCCATGGAGGAAGGCGTTCTGCGCATGACTCTTACCGGGCCGGCGGGCGAGCAAATCACCTATTCCGGAACCATGCAGAAATGAAAACCACCCCTTCCAGAACCGGCAAACCCGGCTTCGTCTCCTATGTCCTCGTGCTCTCCACGGGGGTCATCCTCACCCTGCTCTCGGTTTACACCTACCGGCGGGCGATGAACGCCCATACCGTGCAGTCCGCCGTCCAGATGCGCACGGATTACAGCGAAAAGGAAGAGGCCATCCTGCGCTCGATCGTGGCCATCACCCCCAACCGCGCCATCCGGGCGATGCAGCGCAATTCCAACAGCAACGCGAGCAGCCGTGAGCCGCTGCGCTGGCAGAACATCTTCACCGAGGCGCTCGCCACAGCCAATGCCGGCACCTCGATTCCCGCAAACCTGCTCTCCTCGCTCAATGTCCCCAACTTGCGGGTTTCCAACACCGGAGACTCCGTGCTCAACACGCCCAGCCGGGTGTTCAAGGCGCTGCCCGGCGGCACCGGTTATGTGTCAGTCGGTATCAACCGCAGCCTTGGCGCGGGTTTTCCGCCTCCGCTCACCACTTCCAACCTGTCCACCATCGACCGCGATCCGGTCTATCCGATCATTTCGAGAGACAAGAGATACGGCACGCTTGCCCAGAGCCACCTGAGTTCCAAAGAGCTCAACGGCAATGGAACCGTGGCCTACGGGCTGCCGGTTGACACTTACCCGGATTTCAACATCCTCAAGTATCCTGATATCAATTTCGGCTACGCCAAACCCGGAGAACCCTTTGTCGCCAAGCGCAACTGGTGGGCCTTCTCCATGGATCTGGCGGGGCATGATGCCGATAAAACCTTTATCGCCCGCCCGCGCCGGGACTTCGTGCTTTCCATCTATGAAATTCCTTCCCAGCTGTCGATTTCAGCGGATTCCTTCATGGCGCTCGGGCGCTTCGAGTCCGGCGAGGCCTGGCAGAACGTCAACATCGAGGGCGGCGTCTTCGCCGGCAAGGCCGTCGTCGAGGGCGAAACCTCGCTGCCCGCATTGGCCAGCCGCCGTGGGATGACTCTGGACAGTGATGCGGCCATCGGCGGTGAAAACTTTGTCCAAAACCCCTTCAGGCCCGGCGTGCGCGAGGCCTATCAGGTTACCAACGGCGAGTTCTTCCCGGTTTCCCTCGCCTCGGAAAGCGGCCGCGTCGCCTTCGTCCCGATCAACCGTGGCGCGGGTTTCTTCGACCGGCTGGCCCACTCCAGTGAGAGCAGCACGATTTCTCCCACCACCTGGAACAGCTACTCCATCGGCGCGCTCCAGTGCACCATGCGGCTCGATATCACCCAAGTGGTGAGCTCGACCAACAATACTCCCACGGTGTTGCGTTTTTCCTATTTGAAAAACGGCAGCCGCCTCAGCTATTCCGAGCCGCTTTTCACCGGAATCAACTCGGCATTGCCTCCGGGATACGTCAAGGTGTGCGACGAGAATCAGACCTATAATTTCGGAACCAATGTGGTGGATGTGGCCTATGGCTTGAACGGGAAATTCTACTTCCAGAAGGGTGTCACAGGTGCCATCACTTTCAACAACGCCCGTTTTGGAGATCCCATCGTGGGAACATTCAAGGCCGGCTATTTCCGTCCAAGCGCTCCCTACGAGGTTAAGAATCTTCCTTCCGGAAAGATCTGCGTCGCGGTGTATCCACAACGCTTTCGGGAATTCCTCAACCTCATTGGTGCGGATGGACCGGCAGTGAACAACTCCATTGTCATCAACGTCGATTACACCACCGCCACAGGTAGTGTGAACCTGACAAGGCCGAACATTCCCTGTTTGGAATCGGACTACGGCGTGATCATTCAAGAGTGCGCGGACCTCACATCCTTCACCAAGGGCTTCTCGCTGGTCACCAACCTGCGGGCCTACATCGGAGACGACTTCAACATCGTGCCGACCACGCCTCCCACGGGTTATTCGCCATCCGGCTCTTATTACCCGCCTGTTTCGCTGTTCGCGCCGGAGCGGCGCTATGGCGTTGAGGTGGACCCCTTCGCGGTCAACATCGAAGGCCAGGTCGGCTCGCTCGCAAGCGAGACGGCGGAAGCGCCCGTGCGTCCGATGGATTCCACGACCGTGAGTGGCACCGCAATGGCCGCCAATCGCATCACGGTCAATCTGCGGCCCATCCGCCACCCGGCCGAGCTGCCGCCCATCACCATGATGAACTGGCTGCTGGTGCTGGAGGAACGCCGCAGCGAGTTTGTCGGAAACTGAGCCCTGCGGCGGGACGATCAGATGTGATGCTCCTCACCGGGGAGCGGGATGATGATCCGGCTGTCCGGCAGGCGCTGCTGGAGTTCCTGGCGGAACCACTCCACGGCGTCGTCATCACCGTGGACGAGGAAGATTTTCTTCGGCCGGAGTTTCACCGCGTAGTCGGCGATGGCATCGCGCGTGGAGTGGCCGCTGAAGTCGAAGACGCGCATCTCGCAGTTCAGCGGCACGCCGCCGTGGTCCGCGTCGAGCTGGATCATCTCGCCGGGTTTGGCCATGCGGATCTTGCCGCCGGGTGTTTCCGGATCGGCATAGCCGACGAAGAACAGGCCGTGGCGCTTGTTTTCCAGAATGCCCTGGCGGGCGAAAATGTTGGAAACGGTCTTCTCGGACATCATGCCGCTGGAAAGCGCGTAGATGCAGCCGGAGCCGAAGGGGATGGGGCCCTTGCGCTTGCGGTCGCTGCCTTCGATGTCCATGTCCTTGAGGAAACGGAAACCCGGCAGGTGGCGGCGCGAGACATCGCTGAAGCGGTCGTAGATATGTGTCATCTTGGTGCTCAACCCGCCGATGTAAACCGGCGTGTGGTTCGGGATGAGGCTCTCGCACTTGAAGCGGTGCAGCATGCCAAGCACTTCCTGCGTCTTGCCCATCGCGAACACCGGGATCAGCACCGACCCCTTGCGCGCGATCACCCGTGCGATGGCCTCGGCGAAGGCGTTTTCCTCGTTTGTCCGGTCATACCCCGCCGCGCGGGCCTGTGCGCCGCGGGTGGTTTCCACGATCAAGGCGTCCACGTGCTCTTCTGGAAACAGCGCGCCCTTCTGCAGCGTGCTGTGCTCGAAGTTCACATCGCCGGTGTACATCACGCGCTTGCCGGAG
>RPOS01000247.1 GCA_003820635.1 Verrucomicrobiaceae bacterium
GTTTTCCTCCTCATCCTCATGCTCGCTGAAGGCTTCCACATCTCGCCACAGCAGCTCGTTTCTCCAGCGGAAGGCCCGGCCGCCCTGCTCCAGGCCGCGCTCGCGCCAGAGGTATTCGGCATCGAAACCGATCACACCCGTATCGCGGCCGAAGCCATTGGTTCCGCCGGCCCATGAAACGCCGGCGGTCACCGCATGGAAGTCATCGAAGCGGTAGCGGCCCATCAGCCGCGCCGTCCAGACATCGTCGGCCAGCGCGGACTCCTCGCCTTCATGGGGGAAATCCTCTTCATCCCCATGCTCATGGCCGTGATCGTGGTCGTGCCCGTGATCGTGGGCGCGTGCATTGCCGAATCCCACGGAAGCCACACTAACGAAGGCCGTGTCCATGCCGAACGGCAGCGTCCAGCTCAGCTCGCCGCCTTGCAGCAGCAGCCCGTCATCGCCCAGGAAACGGCTCAGCGCCATTTCCGAATCCACGAAATCCCAAGCGTGCACGTGCCTGTCATTGAGCGCGCCGTAGCGCGAAAGATACTGCCCGCCCTTGAGCTCGAATCCGCCGGGGATGTTGACGATTTTTCCGAAGGCCTCCTCCCACTCGCCATCCCAGTTTCCATCGGCATCCTGATACCACAGGTAGTTGGTGAAGCCTTCGAGATAACGCGTGCGCAGCGAGAGCCCGGGCTCGATGGCCTGTGCGGAAAACGCTTCACGCTGGGGATCATGCCCACCGGACGCGAGTTCCTCCGCCTCGCCCGTGCTGAAGCCGCCGGCGCCGTGCAGGTGCAGGTTTGGAAACAGGACATCACTGATGCTCCAGTCGTTGAGGCGTTCCCATGTTTCCCACGGGGATGCGTTTTGTGCGGCTGCGGGAAGAACCATTACTGCAAGTGCGATGCATGTGTTTTTCATGATGATGATGATGATGATGGGAAAATCCTGTTCAACGCGCCCGGCCGAGCAGTCCGTATTTCGGGCTGAAGAGAAATGAGATGCCGAAGATCGCGCCAAGCACCAGCACGATGGCGGGACCTTGTTCGATGTTGAGCCACCAACCGGCCAGCACCGCAAAGGAAGCGGCCAGGCCTCCCAGCAGCGCACCGCCCCAGAACAGGGCGTTGGTGGAATCTGTTAGAAGATAAATCGTCGCCGCAGGTGCCACCAGCAGGCCCACTGCCAGCATGCAGCCGACGGCTTGAAGCGAGGAAATGAGCACCACGATCAGCACGGCCATCAACAGGTAGTTGAGCGCCCGGACCGGAACTCCGAGAGTGGCGGCGACTTCCGCGTCGAACAGCGTCATGAGCAGCGGCCGGTGCAGCGCGGTGAGCAGGCCGAGTGCGCCGCAGGAGATCCAGAAGTTCATCCACAGGTCGCCATCGCGCAGGCCCATGATGTTTCCGAAAAGCCACTCCTCCATTTCCTGGGTCACGCCGATGCGGCGCAGCAGGATGATGCCGCCGCTGAAAGCCGCGGTGTAGAGAATGGCGAGCGCCGAATCCTGGTCGAGCCGCGAGCCGCGCGAGACGGCCAGCGAGCCGAGGCCGATGAGCAGCGCCGCGAAAAGAGCCCCGAGAAACGCGCTCCAATCGTTCAGGCCGGCCACGAGGATCGCCACGGCGATGCCGGGCAGCAGCGCATGGGAAAGCGAGCCCACCTTGAGCGCGGATTTTCTGAGCACCACAAACGCGCTGGCGTAGCCATTGGTGCAGCCGATGATCAGCGCGGCCAGGATGGCCCGTTGGTTGAAGGGATGGTTCAGTGGTTCCAGCAGCCAGTCGATCATGCGACCTCCTTTCCATCCGTGCCGAAGGTTTCATCAAGTTTCGCCTCGGTGAACACCTCTTCCACCGGCCCGAAGGCCACGGCGTGGCGCCGCAACAGCAGCACCTCGTCGTAAATGCCGCGCACGGTGTCCATGTCGTGATGCGAGGCGATGACCAGCCGGCCCTCCTCGGTGAGGTGGCGCAGGGTTTCCGCGAGCGCGGTTTTGGACGGGCGGTCGAGACCGGTGAAGGGTTCGTCTAACAAAAGCACGTGCGCCTCCTGTGCCAGCGCGCGGGCGAGGAACACGCGCTGTTGCTGGCCACCGCTGAGCTGGCTGATCTGGCGGTTTTCCAGGTCCTTGAGGCCCATCATATCGATGGCGCGGCAGATGGCGGCCTCGTCGGTTTTTGAAAACGGCCGCCACCATCCGGCCTGCGGGTAGCGGCCCATTCTAACAACTCCGCGCACGGTGATGGGAAAGTGCCAGTCCACATTCTCGCGCTGCGGCAGGTAGGCGATCTCGCGGCTCCAGCGCGCCACCCGGGTGCCGCGCCACAGGATGCGCCCGGCGGCGACGGGCAGCAGGCCGGCGATGGCCTTGAGCAGCGTGCTCTTGCCCGCGCCGTTCGGGCCGATAAGCGCCACGCAGGCGCCGCATGAGGTGGAAAACGAAACATCGCGCAGCGCGTCGAGCTCGCGGTAGCGCACGGCGAGGCCCTCCACCTGGAGTTCGTGGTGGTGGCCGCAGTGGGCGCAGGATTCGTGGGCGGGGTTCATGGGATCAATGAGCGTGCCGCCATTCGTAGTGCAACGTTTCGTCTAACAGACCGCTGCCGGTCATGAAGCGTGTCTGCTCCTCGTGGCCATCCGGCATCACGGTGAGAAACACCGCGGTTTCCGCCGCGTCGACGCCGAACTCCGCGGCCAGCGAGAGCTCCAGCGCGCCATCGGCGAGACGCAGCACCACATCGTGCTCGGACTCGCCCGCCGGGGGTGTCGGCATATCCAACAAAATCGTCCCATCCGCGTTTTTCACCAGCAGCCGCTGTGCGGGAGCGAGCAGTTTGACGCGCAGCACGGCCGGAATTTCCATCTCGGAAACCCCGACCTGGGCGGCTTGGAGCACGGGCGCGGCGGAGGTGAGCTTGCGCAGTGGGATGGACAGCAGGCAAAGCCCGGCGAGCACTCCCGCCGTTCCTACCAAGGGTGATGCCAGCCAACGGGATGCGCTCATGGTGCGGCGAGTGCGCGGGTGATGGTGTTGACGTTGTGGCGGATCATCGCTTCGAAGCCCGCCTCGCCGCCGGTGCCGTTGCCGTCCGCGATGAGCGGCTCTCCGATGCGGGCACCGGTGGCTGTGGCGACGGCTTGTAGCGCTTTGGTGCCCGCGCCTTGCTCGGGAAACACGGCCTTCACGCCGGATTTTTTCACCGAGTCGATGGTCTTGGCTTGTTCCTGCGGCGTGGTGTTCTGCTCCTTGTTGAGGCCTGCCACGGCGATGACCTCGAAGCCGAATTCCTTGGCAAAGTAGCCGAAGGCATTGTGCGCGGTGACCAGTTTGCGCTGGCCGCGCGGCACTTTGGCGAGCTCGGTCCTAGCCCATTTTTTCAGGGCATCGAGCCGCTGGCCGTAGGCGCTGGCATTGGCCAGATAAATGTCTTTTCCGGCGGGATCTTTTTCCGCGAATGCCTGCGCCACCACCCGGGCGGCGCGGCGGGTGTTGTCGATGCCGTGCCACCAATGCGGGTCCAGCGCACCCGGGCCGTGCGAGGGGCAGCAGGTGTAAACGGCGTCCTTGCCGACGGTGAGTGAGGGGATCGTGCGGCCCACCTCGATGATGGTCACGCCGTTCAGGGCGGACCTGAGGCGGTCCAGGTAGTTTTCCAAATTTTTGCCGCCGGCAAGGATCAGCGCGGAGGACTGCATGCGCTTCATGTCTGCCGGCCGCGGTTCGAAACGGTGCGGGTTGCCGCCCTCGCCCACCAGATCGAAGACGTTCACCCGCTCGCCGCCCACCTGGCGTGCGAGGTCCGCCATCAGCGGATGCAGCGCGGATACTTGCAGCGGTGCGGCAGCCAGCCCGCACAGCAGCCCCAGCCAGGAAAGAAGGATCGCTCTCACGCCGTGGAAGCTGATGCAGCTTTCGGGCAATTGCAATAAATTTGTGTTTTGTGCGCGTAGGTCACCTCGCCCGCGTCAATCTTCCTCAGCCAGCGGGTAGCGGAAATGGGCGTCGATCTTGTAATCGAACAGCACATCCTCCCACTTCACCACGGTGTCCTTATGGTGGACGACCCACGGTTCCTTGACGCGATTTCCCGGGCCGGGCACGACGATGCCGATGTGTTTTTCGGCATTGGCGAGCGACCAGACGACGATGTCCCCCGGTTGGTAATCCGCGGGGTCTCGCGACGGCGTGAGTGTCTGCCCCTTGCGCTCGAAGAAGCGCTCAAGATTGGGAATGCGGCGGTGGTCGATGTTGCGGTCCGGTGCCAATGCGCCCCAGAGCTGCGGGTAGAGGCGGAAATGGGCGGCCATGTCCTCGTGAACTTCCTGCTGGAGGTCGATGCCGAGCGCGCGCAGGCAGCGGATGGCGACATCGGCCGCGGCACCCTTGTTGGCGGCAATGTCGCCGTTGGGGTAGGGGATTTTGTAATAGGCTCCGTCAAAAGTGATCTCGTCTCCGGAGTAGGCGAGGGCGGCGGCGGCGAGGCGGCCGCCCGGTTGGCGGGATTGCTCCAGCGAGGAAATCAACAGCCCGGCCTGCTCCAGCGAGGGCCCCTGCTGGGTGGCTTTCAGGAAGGGCACCAGCGGCCGGCCGAACCAGGAGGCGATGCTCACCGCGATGACCAGGATCACCCAGCCGCCAAAGAAATGGCGGCGCTTCGGCTTCTGCGGACGAGGGCCGATGTATTCGATGGTGTGGTAAAACCCTGGACGGTGGCGTGCCATGAAAATGTGCCTGCGGCTTGAAAAGCGATACGCACCGAGAAAGCGATTGTTTTCCAATAATTTCACGCATTTTTATCACTGCGGCCGGATTTGGCACCCGATTGAGCTCTCGACAGCCACCGCGGCCGCCCGGCACAGTGCCGGCATGACAATTTTCACCAGCCCGGCCCCGCTGCAATGGGGCGAACTGGATGTGCCGCTGTTAGGGATTGCGAAGGACTGGCACGGTGCGCCGGTGGAGTCCGCCGCCGGATACGCGCTTGCCATGGACGCGCGGCGGCTGTGGTTCATCGCGCACCACCGGACGGCGGCGGATCTGCATCCGCAGGCGCGGCCCGGCATGTTCCAGGCGGAGTTATGGAAACACGATGTCGCGGAGCTCTTCCTCGCGGACCCGGTGAGCGGGCGTTATTTCGAGTTCAACCTCGCTCCCAACGGAGCCTGGTGGTGCTGCGAGCTCACCGCGCCGCGCGTCCGTGCCGAGGAAACGGACATCGCGATGCCGGAGATTGCCACGTTTGCGGACATGGCACCGGACGGCGCATGGGTGGCGGCCATGGCCATCCCGCTGGATCTGCTCAAGGCGCGGCTCGATTTCGGGCCGCAGTCGCGTGCGAATGTGACTTTCATTCTCGGCTCTTCGCGGCAGCGATTTCTAACAGCAGCGGATCTCGGTGGCGGGGAGCCGGATTTCCACCGGCCGGAGCGTTTCCCGCAGGTCGTCTCGCGCGCACTGCCCGTCAGCGTGGAATGATTTCCGGTCCGGCTGTCACGCGGCCTTTGCCAAGGCGCGGGATTGTGCTAGAGAGCGCTTGGTGACCCGGCGTTTCCAAATCGAAGACATGATTCTCCAGGACGCGTCGGGCGTGGTGTTCCGCGCATTGGACACGGAAACCGGGAAAAGCGTGGCGTTGCGGCGGTTTTTCCCCTTCGGCGCGGGCGGTGGCGGTTTGCTAGAAGATGAGCAGACGGCTTACAACATCGCGCTCGACCGCCTTGCCGGGCTGCATCATCCGGCGCTGCGCTCGGTGATTGCCGGCGGCTGCGATCCAGTGGACGGCATTCCTTTCATCGCCACCGAGTGGATCGAGGGCGAGGTGCTGGCACCGCTTATCGAGCGTCGTCCGCTGCCGGCCGAGGCCGCCTCCGAGTTGCTCACCCAGGCGCTCGAAGTCAGCGAACTGCTCTCACACGTGCTCGCCGAGGAGGGCGTGTGGGTGGAGACTGATCCCCAGACCATCGTGCTGGGCAATGCGGAAAGCGGCCGGGGTTTCACGTTTTGGATTTCCCCGCTGAAATGGCTGGGCGGAAACGAACAAGCCGGCGGGATGGCATCCATCATTTTATTGGCTGAGGAGATCATGGGCTGGAAAGGCCGGATGGTGAGTGACCAGTCCGGCGGCGGGCTGGGCGCGTGGATCAAGTGGCTGCGCCAGGCCGCGCCCACCACCACGCTGCGCGAGTTGCGGGAAAACCTCGCCGCCGCAGTCGGCA
>RPOS01000248.1 GCA_003820635.1 Verrucomicrobiaceae bacterium
GAAACCTGTCGCCATAGGCCTCCAGCCGGCGTTTCGTGGCGACGGACACCCCCGCCACCAGCACCTCGTTCATCGCCTCGGCGGACTTGACCGTACGCAGCACCGGAAACGCCCCGCGCAGCACCCGGCGGGTCAGCGACTGCATCGTCCGGTGGCCGGCCCCGGTGACCAGGTTCACCGCCAGCACCCCGCCCGGCGCCACCGCGCGCCGGAGGTGCTTCATCAGCCCGGCATCCCACTCGCGCGGCCGGAACACGTCGGTCTTCCCTGCCAGATAGATATCATCAATCACCACGTCGAAGCGGCGCTTGTTCTTCGCAAGCCATGGATACGCGTCGCCAAGGATCACCTCGATGCCGAGCGCGTCGAGATTCATGTGCTCGCGGGCGAGGCCGACGATTTCCGGATCGATGTCGATCGCCGTCAACCGGCAATCCGGCAGCAGGTGGCGCAGGACCCGGAACGCCGTGCCGCCCGCCAGCCCGAGCATCAACACCGAGCGCGGCGGATGATGTTTCCCCAGCAGCGCCGAGGCCGCGATCATGTCCCATGCGAGGCCGGTGAGGAAACGCTTGCGGTGGAAGGAGGCGTGGATCGCGCCAGCCACGCGGAACTCGGTGGCGAGATCCGATTTCCAGATCTCCAACGATTGATGGCTGGTGTGGACAGTCTCCGTGCGACGCATGATGGGTGAAGCGTGAACGGATATTCCGGGGAGGGGAATTGGAAACCGTCAGGCTCGTGGCGGCGGTTTGTAACCGCCATGCCCGAATTCGACAATAAGCGATGGAGGCGGCAAGCTGGTTTAGATCGGGTTGGTTGGGCATGGCGGATGCAATTTGCCTTCGGCCAACCGGGATGCGCTTCGCGTCATTGTTGAGTCGCTATCGCTACTTCTGGTTTGCCGCCACTTTGATGCTTCCTGAGTTCCCGTTCGCGCAGCCAGAGGAAGATGACCGGCGTGACGATGAGGATGTGGATCAGACTGGAAATCATTCCGCCGATCACAGGAGTGGCGAGTGGTTTCATGACTTCCGCTCCTTGGCGGTGACTCCACATGATGGGCAGCAGGCTGCAAACGATGGTGGCCACGGTCATCACCTTGGGACGCAGGCGCAGCCGCGCGCCGTCCTTCACGGCCTGCATGAGGTCCGCGCTGGAAAACGCCGCGCCTTTTTCCGCCATGCGGGCTTTCACGGTTTCCTCCAGATAGACGACCATCACCACGCCGGTCTGCACGGCGGTGCCGAAGAGGGCAATGTAGCCGACCCATACCGCGCCGTTGAAATTGTAGCCGAGCAGTTTCTGCAAAAGCACGCCACCACTCAGCGCGAAGGGCACGGCGAGCATGACGTGCGCCGCTTCCAGAGCGCTGTGATAGACGAGGTAGAGCAGCACGAAGATCACCATCAAAACGATCGGAAACACCATCTGCATCGTCTTCACGAAGCGGCGCTGGTTTTCATATTCACCGGTCATCTTCCAGGTCATGCCTTCCCAGTTCACGGTCTTGAGTTTCCGCTCCACCTCCAGAACGAAGCCGCCGAGGTCGCGGTCTTGCACGTTTGCCTGCACATAACTACGGAGGCGTCCATTTTCCGAGGCGATCTCGTTCGCTCCTACCTGACGAGTGATCTTCGCGACCATTCCTAACGGTATGTAGGGAGTGTTCGCGCCATCGCCGCCACTGGCAGGAGCTGCCGCAGATGCCACTCCACCGCCCATGCCTCCACCGCCTTGCGGGGCGGCGTTCGCAGCGGCCATGCCCGGCTTCGCGGCGATGAGAATGCGGCTGAGTTTCTCGATGTCATCGCGCTCGCCGCGTTCGACGCGAATCTGGATGGGGAAACGCTGCCTGCCCCGATGGTGGTGCTGACGTTCTTGCCGCCGATGGAAATCTCCACCGCGTCCAGCACGTCCTTCGCGCTCAGGCCGTAACGCGCCATCGCGGTGCGATCCACCTCGATGTTGAGATAGGGCTTGCCCTGCACGCGCGATGGGGAAACTCCGGCCGCGCCTTCGATGCTGTTGATGAGTTTTTCGATCTCGAAGGCCTTGCGCTGGATGGCGTCGAGATTGTCGCCATAGATCTTCACGCCGACCTGGGCGCGGATGCCGGTGTAGAGCATGAGAATCCGGTTCTCGATCGGCTGGAGCAGCGCGGGCACATAGCCGGGAACTTGTTTCATCTTCTCGGTGAGCTCGGCCTTGAGCTTTTCCATCGTCATGCCATCGCGCCACGCGGGGTTGCGCTTCACGCGGAATTTCCCGTCGGGGATGTATTCCGGTTTGAGCATGATGGTGGTTTCAAGCATCTCGGTGGGAGCTGGATCGGTGGCGGTTTCGAAACGACCGAGCTTGCCTGCCACGGTTTCCACCTCGGGAGTTTGGGCGATGACCTTGTCCTGCCACGACATCACGCGCTGGATTTCCTTGAGTCCGGTCTTCGGCATCATCACCGGCATGTAGAGCAAGCTGCCCTCGTTGAGCGGCGGCATGAACTCGCGGCCGAAGCCGGTGACCAGCGCCGCAACCCGCGGGTAGCCTGCGTCGCGGATTTGTTTCACCGTGGCGCGAGGCAATCCGAATGCCTCTAACAACGCGAAGCAAAGAATGAGGAACGCGCCCGTGATGACGGTCTTGCGGTGATGGAGCGCCCAGTTGAGCGCGGGTTCGTAGATCCTGAGGAGGAACTTCATCACAATGTTCTTGTCCTCGGAATGGAAGGGGCCGCGCACGAGCAGTGAGCACAGCACCGGCACCAGCGTCACGGCCAATAGCGTGGAGCCAATCATCGCGAAGGTCTTGGTGAAGGCCAGCGGGTGGAACAGTTTCCCCTCCTGGCCGGTGAGCGCGAAGACCGGCACGAAGGCGAGGATGATGATGGCCATCGCGAAGAAAATCGGGCGACCCACCTGTTTGCAGGCGGCGAGCGTCGTTTCCCAGGTTTCAGGCCGGGTGAGTGGCCGGCCTTTTTCCTCCTCAGCTTTCTCGCAATGTCGGATGACGTTTTCCGTCACGACAATCGCCGCGTCCACGAGAACGCCGATGGCGATGGCAATGCCGGTAAGCGACATGATGTTGCTGGTGATGCCGAACTCCTTCATCAGCAGGAAGGAGATGAGGATCGAGATCGGCAGCGGCAGCGTGACGATGAGAATACTGCGGAAGTGCCACAGGAAAATGATGTGCGCGAGCGTGACGAGGATGACTTCCTCGATGAGCGCGTGTTTCAACGTGTCTATCGTGCGGTCGATCAATTCGCTGCGGTCGTAGAACGGCCGGATCGTCACTCCGGGCGGCAGACTGGATGAAATATCGTCGATCTTATCCTTCACCCGCTCGATGACGGCCTTCGCATTTTCACCGGTGCGCATGACCACCGTGCCGCCGACGGCTTCATGGCCGTTCAAATCCAACGCGCCGCGCCGGTAGTCACCGCCGATCTGGACGGTGGCGATGTCCTTCAAATAGATCGGCGTGCCGTCCACCGCCTTGACGGTGACGAGTTCGAGATCCTCCGGTCCGGTGACGAGGCCGATGCCGCGCAGGACGAACTCCGCGCCGTTTTCCTCGACGGTTTTACCGCCGACGTTGAGGTTGGCGTTTTGCACGGCGGTCATCACCTCCATCAAGGTGACGCCTGTGGCGCGCATTTTGGTCGATGAAAGCTCGACCTGATACTGTTTCACAAAGCCGCCGATGCTGGCCACCTCCGCCACGCCCTGAACGCTGGCGAGGTCATAACGGATCTTCCAATCCTGGAGCGAGCGGAGTTGCGCCAGATCATAGCCGCCGTCCTTCGCCTTTTCCGGATCGACGTGCAGGTAATACTGATAGACCCAGCCGAGGCCGGAAGCATCCGGCCCGAGCTGTGGCGTCACGCCATCGGGCATTTGTCCTTGGAGGAAATTCAGGCGCTCCAGCACCCGGGCGCGGGCGAAGTAGGTGTCGATCTTGTCCTCAAAGATGATGGTGATCAGTGAGAAGCCGAACATCGAGGTGGCGCGCACCTCTTTCACTCCGGCTAGACCTTGCAAGCCGGTGGAGAGTGGAAAAGTCACCTGATCCTCGACCTCCTGCGGGCTGCGGCCCATCCAATCGGCGTAAACGAGCACCGTGTTCTCGGTGAGGGCCGGGATGGCGTCCACCGGCGTGAGACGAATAGCGCGGATGCCCAGCGCGATGAGCATGAGCGCACCGCAGATGACGAGGAAGCGGTTGCGAAGGCTCCATTCAATGGTTTTCTCGATCATGATCTATCAGGGTTTGATTTCCTCGCCGCACTCGGACATCTCTGCTCCGAAGAACGGATTCGCCATGGCGCGTCCACTGGTTTGAATCCAGCGGGCTTTCTTGGGCACGCCGGGAATGGCTTCGTTCACCATGCCGCATTCGTAGATCTGGAAATCCGGCGTTTGTCCGGCTTTCCGCAGCGGTTCGAGCGCGGCGGTGGCGGCCACCGTGAATTTGTGAAACGCGGCGCGTGCGGACTTGAGATCATCGAAGCCGTGGAAATGGCGGGCCTTGTCGAGGTCGTCGAGTTTCTCCACGGCAGGGCGGAGCAGTTTCACCATTGCTCCGGTCACGTCCATCGCCGGCTCGCTGGCCTTGTTGAATGCGGCGAGGTCGTCCTTCCCGAGCCCGGCGGCCATGGCGTCGGCCACCTTGATGAAATCCGCAATGGATTTTTTCTGTTCCTCATTCAGTCCGGTCTGCGCGCTGACCGGCATCTGGGTTTCCGGCTGACTCATGAACGCGCGGTTCATTTCCGCTTGTCCGTCGATGAGTAGATTGCCGTTGGTGACAACCGCGTCGCCTTCCTTGAGTCCTGATAGAACCTCGATGTCCGTATCGCCACGACGTCCGGTTTTCAAAACGGCCTGTTCATAGGCACCGCCGCTCTGGTCAATGTAAACGACGGCCTGCGGACCGGTTTCGATGACCGCCGAGCGCGGAACGGTGAGTACGGCGGGCGCTTCGAGCTCCACCATGCCGTCGGCATAAAGCCGGTGGAGGAGTTCCCGGCGGCCGTTGACGAGCGGGTTCGCCAGCTCGACGCGCACCTTCGTCGAGCGGGTGGCTTCGTCGAAGTTTGGATCAATGAAGGTGATCTTGCCGGTGAAGGATTTGTCAGGAAGCGAGGGCGTGGTGACTTTCACTGACAAGCCGGGCTTGATCCACGGCATGTCCTGTTCGTAAGCGCGGAACATGAACCACATGGTCGAGAAGTCCGCGATTTCGAAGAGTTGCTGGCCGGTGGCGACGTATTGACCTTCGTAGATCGATTGCGCGACGACGGTGCCGCTGATGGGCGCGAGGATCTGCGAGGTGAGGGAGTCGGCGGGTTTCTGATCAATCAAATCGATCTGTGTCTGCGTGAGCCCCATCTGACGGAGGCGCAGTCCGGTGTTCCTCTTCAGCTCACCGCCGAGCTGGCGGTATTCGCGTTCGGCTTGCAGCAATGAAGGACTGTAGAACTCGGCGAGTGGCTGACCTTCGGCCACCTCCGAGCCGACAAAGTTCACATGCAGCTTGTCGATGCGGCCATCGATGTAGGTGGACAGCACGCGATGGCGCATTTGATTGTCATCGATGGTGCCTGAAACGCGCAGCGTGCGGGCGAGCGGTTGGGTTTTTGCCTCGACGGTCTGCACGTGCAGCACCTGGATCTGGTTTTGCGTCAGGGCAACAACGCTGCCGCCGCCTGTTTCATCAAAGCCCTTCTCTCCCTCGTAAACGGGTGTGAGTTCCATGCCGCAGATGGTGCAGCGGCCGGGTTTGTCGCTCTTGATCCACGGGTGCATGGCGCTCTGATAGTAGAGCGCCTTGCGTTCGCCCGTGGCAGCGCTGGAGGATGTGGATTCGGTTTTCTTGAGGGCGAACCATGTGCCTGTCGCGGCCAACGCCGCAGTGATGAGAATGGTGAGGAATGTTTTCATGGAATCAGCGGTTGGGAACCAGGGTGTGAAGTTGTTCGAGAGCGGCGAGTTGCATGGCGATCATGCGGCGTTGTTCGAGGCGGATGGAGTAGAGGGTGCGCGCGGAGTCCA
>RPOS01000249.1 GCA_003820635.1 Verrucomicrobiaceae bacterium
CTACAGCATCGCGTTTACCGGGTCGGGCACGTGGATCGGTGGCTTCGACAAGGTCTTCCTGCTGGGCATTACGCCTGACTCCATGGCGGAAACGTTCTCCGCGGGCGTCGTCATCCCCGAGTTCGTATTCGTGGCCTTCCAGGCCACTTTCGCCGTCCTGTCCTCAGTCCTCGGTGTCTGCTGCTTTGTCTTGCGCATGAAGTTCGCCGCGGTGCTGGTCTCGATGGTGCTCTGTTTCACCTTCGCTTATCTGCCCATCGCCCGCATGGTCTGGTACACCGAGGGCTTCATGTTCCAGCTGGGTGCCCTGGACTTCGCCGGCGGAACGGTTGTTCACATGACATCCGGATGGAGCGCGCTTGTTCTCTGCATGATCCTCGGCAAGCGCCTCGGATTCGGCAAGGAGCAGATGGCTCCGCACAGCATGGTGCTTTGTATGATCGGCACCGGAATGCTGTGGGTCGGCTGGTATGGCTTCAATGCCGGTTCCGCCCTGGGTGCTGACGCCATTGCTTCCAACGCCTTCACCACTACGACCTTGGCTGCGGCGACCGCAGGCCTCGCATGGGCGGCCAGCGAGTGGCTCTTCAAGGGCAAGCCCAGCGTGCTTGGTTTCTGCTCGGGCATTGTCGCGGGTTTGGTCGTGATTACCCCGGGTGCCGGATTCGTGACGGCCACCTCCTCGGTCATCATAGGTGTTCTGGCAGGTGTGATTCCCTTCTTCGCCGTTGCCTACCTCAAGAAGATGCTGGGCTACGACGATGCTCTCGACACCTTCGGTGTGCACGGTGTGGGTGGAACGCTTGGCGCACTTCTCACGGGTGTATTCGCTGATGAAAAAGCCAACTCGGTTGTGGGTCCCTTGAAGGATGGTCTTCTGATGGAGCAATTCAAAGCCGTGGGATTGACCATCGTCTGGAGCGTTGTCGCCACCGCGATCATCGCCTACGCCATCAAGTTCGTGATAGGTCTCCGTCCTGATCCGGAAATTGAAACAGCGGGTCTCGATCTCGCGGAGCATGGCGAGCAAGGTTACGAACATTGATGCTTCCTTAAATCCCCCCAGCGGGCGGACCTGCAACGGTCCGCCCGTTTTCGTTTGCAGGGATGGCCATGCTGGTTTCCTCTGTGCGCGTGAAGCGTCGGACCTTGCGAGTTTTCATGATGGCGGCCCTGCTGATTTCCGCGGGATTCGCCGCTTGGAGCTGGCTGCGTCCTTACGCGTGGAGCGTGGATCCGGCGGCCAACTGCAAGGTGGTCGGCAGCCAGGTGAGGAAAGACGCATCTTTTTACTGGCTGGATGTGCGCCTCAAGGTCACGCCCGGGCAGGATCATGATTTGATGAAACCCGTGCGTTTGGTGACTTCCACAGGGCGCGAACTGGAACCGGCGGACACCACATTGGGCGGCACCGCCGGACAAGGCACCACCGAGTTGTGGTTCAAGTTCTGGCTGGAAGCTGCGGATCTGGAGGGTCCGCTCAAGCTCCGCATCAACGATGGCTCGCTGGTGATCCGGTCGGGTTCGGGCATCCCGCGGTTGGGAAGTTCCAATGCCGAATATTTCATCACATCCCGCTGGTAAACCATGGCCTGGCTGCTGATCGACAACTCGAACACCCGCACGAAATTCGCGCTCGGGGATGCCGTGGGGCTTCGTGATTGGCGTGCGGTTCTACCGACGGCGGAGGTTTCTCCGGAGGCGCTGGCAGCCGTGACGAGTGATGTCAATTTCTCGGCGGTGGTCGTCTGCTCGGTGGTTCCGAACAAGGCGGCGGTGTTTAAGGAATTTTTCGAATCGCGCGGGCCGGTGCATGTTATCGGTCATGAAAGCCCGCTGGGTTTGGGGATCGACTACCCCAAGCCGGCACAAATCGGTGCGGACAGGCTGGCCAATGCCGCGGGCGTGCTGACCCGCCATGGTGCGCCGGCCGTCATCATCGATTTCGGCACGGCGGTGACTTTTGACGTGATTTCGGACCGACCGGCCTATTGCGGCGGGGTGATCGCGCCCGGCTTGGGGGCGATGTCCGCTTATTTGCCGGGAAAAACCGCGCTGCTGCCGGTGATCGAGCTGGAAGAACCTCCTTCAGCGATCGGAAAATCCACCGAGCATGCGATGCAGGCTGGCGCGGTGTTCGGTTACCGCGGACTGGTGAAGGAAATCATTGCCCGCATCTGCGAGGAACTCACAGGCACGCCGAAAATCATCGCCACGGGGGGCGATGCGGCATTGATCGCCCGCGGCGTGAGTGAGATCGACGCGGTCGATCCCGACATCACGCTCGACGGGCTAAGGCAGGTTGCGGCGCGGGTTTTTCAGACCTTGCCGTAAAGCGGGCCGTAGTTCTGGCAGGCACGGAAGTCCGCTCCCTCCAGATCCGCGGTGCCGAAGGCGCGCCAGGCGCTCGGGCGGAACACGCGTTCCTCACTGACGTTGTGCATGTAAACCGGGATGCGCAGCATCGAGGCGAGCGTGATGTAAAGGTGGCCGACGTGGCCGCAAGTCATCACGCAGTGGTTGGCGCCCCAGTGGTTCATCACTTCGTAGGCGCTGCGGAACGCGCCTTCTCCTGTTAGAACCGGAGCGAACCATGTGGTCGGCCACGTCGGGTTGGTGCGTTGGTCGAGCGCGTCATGCACATCATCCGGCAGGTCGATGGTGTGACCCTCTGCGATTTGCAGCGCGGGGCCGAGGCCATCGACGAGATTGAGGCGGATCATCGTGGCGGGCATGCCGCCCATGGTGCGGTAGCGGGTGCTCCAGCCGCCGCCGGGGAAATACTCGGTGATGGATGGATGCCAAGTGGTGGCTTTGAGGCACTTTTTGACTTCCGCGTCGGAAATTTCCCAGAACGGCTTCATCACAGGAACGCCCTTTTTCGTCTGCTCGCCGGTGCCGTCGAGCGCCGCCGGGCCGGAGTTGATGAGGTGCAGGATGCCATCACCGACGAGCGGGTGTTTCACTTTTTGGCCGCTGGCTTTTTCGATGGCCTCAAGGCTCCAGTAGGTGCGCAGATCGGCGAAAATCTGCGCGGTGTTTGTCAGAAGCCAACCGAAAAGCATGCCTGCGCCGTTGAGCGCGTCGTTTTCGGTGGCGACGATGTAGGGCGCGCGCTTGCCGTTCCAGTCGAAGGACGAGTTGAGGATGGCTTCCATGAAGTCGCCGTTAGGAAAATGGTCGGTCCACTGGCGCTGGCCTTGGAAACCGGCGGCGATGGCATTGTGACCGTGTGCCTGCTCGCCGAGCTTCATTTTCTTGAGCAGCGGATTGCCGACCATCAGGTCGCGGGCGATGAGTGCCATTTTCACGCTGTCCTCCCATTCGGTGTCGAGTTGTTCGCGCGAGCGGGTGGTTTTGGGCGAGTTGTAATCCTTGCCTTCCTTGCAGTGTTTTTTCACCCATGCGAGAGCGGTCTTGAACTCCTCTTGGTCATACCAACCCTTGCGCATACGGCCGGCGATCTCGCTCATGTCGATGGATTCGACGCGCATGCCGAACCATTTTTCCCAAAGCTTTGTGTCCACCACCGAGCCGGCGATGCCCATCGAGGTGCCGCCCATCGAGAGGTAGGACTTGCCGCGCATCAGTGCGACGGCGAGGCCGCATTGGGCGAAAGAAAGCAGCTTTTCCTCCACATCGGCGGGGATCTTCGTGTCGTCGGCGGACTGCACGTCCTTGCCATAAATACCGAATGCGGGCAGGCCCTTCTGCGTGTGGCCGGCGAGCACGGCTGCCAGATAGACCGCGCCGGGGCGCTCGGTGCCGTTGAAGCCCCACACGGCTTTGGGCGTGTGCGGGTCCATGTCCATCGTCTCCGAGCCATAGCACCAGCACGGCGTGACTGTTAGAGAAACTCCGACGTTGTTGAGCCTGAACTTGTCCGAGCAGGCGGCGGCCTCGCGCACACCGCCGATGCAGGTGTCGGCGATGACGCACTCGACGGGTGTGCCGTCGGGATAACGGAGCTTGGCGCTGAAAAGTTCGGCCACGGACTTGGCCTGCTGCATGGTGCGTGCTTCGAGTGACTCGCGGACGCCGCCGAGACGGCCGTCGATGGTCGGGCGGATGCCGATTTTTGGATAGGATGATTTTTTCATGATGGAATGGGTTCGGGATTCCTTGCGGGTGGAAACGTGGCATTCGAAAGCGATTTGTCAGCAATTTTCCACGAAATGAGCGGTGAAAATAATCGGGTTCCCGCATGAAGATTCCAATCAAAAATGCCGATATTTATCTTGATGGGGGAGAGGTGATTTCCCATTCATTGCCAGATGAAGGACGCGCGCTCTGCCAGTTCCTATGTTTCGCGGCAGGTCGAGGCATCGAGGTTGTTTTTCTTCGAGCCCGGAGAAGAGGAGGACTTCGGTGTGGTGTTCGGCGGCTTCGAACGTTGTGGTCCCGACTACCGGATCGACCGGCGGAATTTCCCGTGGTTCTGCCTCGAATTCGTGAGCCGGGGAGCCGGGACACTCTTGCTCGGCGGGGTTTCGCATGAGCTGCGACCCGGGAGCTTTTATCTCTATGGTCCCGGCTTGCCCCATCGGATCGAGAGCTCGGTGGATCATCCCTTGGGCAAGTATTTCATCGGCTTCGCCGGCAGCGGGGTGGCGGAGTTCCTGGCCCGCTATGAAATCGAACCCGGCTTTGTCTCGCGCTGTTTGAAAGGTGAGCCGATTCGCCGGACTTTTGACATGCTCATCGACCGCGGCGTGCGGAAATCCCGGTTGGCGCGGATGCTCTGCTCATTGATCACCCGCGAACTGCTGCTGCTGTGCCGTGACGATGCGGCGGATCCCGGAAACACCGACTCACCCGCGTTCGCGACTTACACCCGCGCGAGGGAACTCATGGAGCGCGATTTCCTGGTTCTCCAGACGCTGTCCGCGGCAGCGGCGGCTTGCGGACTGGATGCGCCTTACCTCTGCCGCCTGTTCGCGCGCTATCACGATGAGAGTCCCTATCAGTTTCTCACCCGCCTGCGGATGGATCACGCGTCACGGCTGTTATTGGAGGAGAACGCCACGGTGAAATCCGTGGCCGCGGCGCTGGGCTTCAAGGACGCATTCCACTTTTCCCGCGTCTTCAAATCCGTCCACCATGTGCCGCCCTCGCGCTTCCGGCAGTCGATGCACCCGCAGTGGCCGGGCTGAGCCCAAGGGCGGGTTTTGAATGCCCGGAAAACTTGGAGATCGACCAATCTTGATCATCAGACTATGGGAAGCGCCGTGAACCGCCGACTTGCGCTACCGCTTCTGCTGCTGCTTCTCATTGCTCTATATGTGACAGGGTTCCTGGGCTCTGAAAAAGCCCGGGGTCCGACGGCTGAGGACTGGAAATGCAGGCCTGATGCATCCGTGGTGCTGAGGGATTTTCACGATTGGAGGGAAGCCCATCGTTCCGCAACCATCGCCCCCGAAGATCTCGCGAAGGGCATCGAGTTGGCCGCCGCCCGCAAGCAGCTCATGGCCGGCTGGATCGCCACCGATCCCGCCATGGCCTTGGAAAACGCGGTGTCATGGAGCGAATACGAGGCACTGCCGGCGGAAATGAAGCCATATTTCGAGCAACCGTTCAACACGGTGGGAAGCCTGCGGGTGCTGCCGATTTGCGATCCCTCGGCGCATTCGGATGCGTTGCGCGTGCTGGAAATCGACGGGAAAAGCTGGGACGCCTCGGTGTTCGGCCGGCGTCTCGGTCACAGCACCAAGGAATCCGCGCCGCTGGCAGGCATCACCTTGGACGGCCGGGCCGCGGTCTCGGACGTCGTGTTTGAAATCCTGACGCCCGCCGATGCGAAAGCGCTCGCACGGCTACCTCTTGGAAACCGCGACGCCCGGCGGGATTTCGCCACTGGCAGGCCGCTCGGGGAGCAGCCCGTCACCGCGCTGGCCGGCGGTCGGCGTTATCTTTTCGAGAACACGGAAACCATCGCCGCGGCGAATGAAAAACTCGCACAATTTGACGAAACGCCCGGGCCACACGGCGGATCGCGGCA
>RPOS01000250.1 GCA_003820635.1 Verrucomicrobiaceae bacterium
AGCTCGCCAGCCACCGCGGCACCTGGTGGCACGCCCGCTGGATCACGACCATGGAGCAGGACATGCCGCCCTATTGCCAGTGGCGCGAAATTTATCAGCGGGATTGCCAACAACTGCGCATCCGGGCGATCTTCGCGCGCTCTTGGGTCTGGCTGCTCGGGCTGGTCGGCCTGGCGTTCATTCCCCGCACGCTGGCGGATTTGAAACGCGGGCTGCATGCCCGGCCGCGCGGTTATGGCGGTGCCTGGCCGCTGCCGCTGGGGCTGGTGATTTTTCTGGTGGCCACGCTGGCATGGATCGGCTTCGCCATGACGCTCGAGCTCGGCATCGGCGCGCTGCCCGGGCTTCATCCGCTGGCCGGGATTTTGTTAGACGCGGCGGCGCGCATGCTGCCCGCGCTCATCGCGCTGGGCCTGCTTTTCCGCCGGCCGTCCCACGCGGTGCGGGTGCTTGGGCTGGACCGCCCGCTCGCCCCGAAAACCGTGCTTGGGGTGTTTTCCCTGCTGCTGCTCGCGGATCTGCTGCTGCGGGCGGCTATCGGGGGCGGCGACTCCGCCGACCCGGGCGGGGGATTGAGCGCGGGTGAGGCTGGCATCTGGGGGCTGGTCTTTGCGGTGGTTTCGGCCTGCCTGCTGGCACCGTTGTCGGAGGAGTTGCTCTACCGCGGTGTGTTGTTCCGCTCGTTATGGAACCGGCTGGGCGTTCTGCCCGCCGCGATTCTCTCGTCGGCGGTCTTCGCTGTGCTGCATTTTTACGATGGCTACGGCTTGTTGAGCGTCGGCATTTTCGGTTTTTCCTGTGCGCTGCTCTACACCGCCACCGGTTCGCTCGGCGCCTGCATCGCGCTGCACTTTTTGTATAACTCGTCCATCAAACTGCCGGAATGGCTGATCTATCACGGCGCGCTTGGTTGACCGCGCGCATTGGTATTTCCCGTTTCGTCATTCGTCTTGCCCTTGGTTCCGCCGGAATTCTAGCCTGCCAACGTTCATGAGCGATTCGCCGCCCACCGCCGCCTTCGTGGCTCCGGCTCCTGCCGACCTCGCCCCGATGTTTCCGGGTTATGAGATCGGCCCATTGATCGCCACCGGCGGTATGGGCGCGGTCTATCAGGCCGTCCAGCGATCGCTGGAGCGGACGGTGGCCCTCAAGATCCTGCCGCATGAGTTCAGCGCGGATGCCGCGTTTTGCGCGGGTTTCGAGGCCGAGGCCAAGGCGATGGCGCGCCTCAACCATCCCAATCTCATCGGGGTTTACGACTTTGGCGAGGCCGCGGGCATGCTCTACATCATCATGGAGTATGTTCCCGGAAAATCGCTTTTCCACTCCGCCCACGGCATCGCCATCGACCCGGCGGAAGTCATCCGGCTGATCAGCGGCATTTGCAGTGGTCTCGCCCACGCCCACGGCAACGGCATCATCCACCGCGACATCAAGCCCTCCAACATCCTGCTGGATCCCAGTGCCAATCCCAAGATCGGCGACTTCGGGCTCGCCCGGCCCGCCGACCATCAGATTCAGGAGGGTGAGGAAATTTTCGGCACTCCCCACTACACCGCGCCGGAAGTCATCAGCACCCCGGGTCATGTGGACCACCGGGCGGATATTTTTTCCGTCGGTGTGATGCTGCACGAGTTGCTCACCGGCCGCCTGCCTGCGGATGACCGCCGGTCGGCATCGGTCATTGCGCACTGCGATCCGCGCTTCGATGCGATCATCCGCCGGGCCACGGATCCCATTCCGGATCACCGTTATGCGAGTGCTTTGGAGATCGCCAATGAGCTCCAAACCATCGCCACCACATCCGGTCCAAAGGTCTTGCGGACGGCTCCGGTGCCCGCCACAGCGGGGGCGGGTTCTCGCAAGGGCAAGGCCCGCCGGCAGGACCGGAAGTCCTCCGCTGTGCCCGTTATCATCATTTTTCTGGCCGCCGTCACGCTTGCCGTCTTCGCCTACAGGCACCACCTCAAGCAAAAGCTCGCACGTCAGAGCGCCGCGCAAGCATCCGTCAGCGTGGTCGTGGAACCTCCACCGGCACCTGCGCTACCACCTGCGCCACCACCTGCGCCGGAAGAACCAGTTCCGCCGCCCGTCGTTTTCGAACCGGATCCCACTCCGCTTCCGGGGCCAGAACCCTCCGCCGAGCCGCTTGCCCCCGAGCCACCGTCTCCGGCAGCGGAGCCTAAGTTCGATGTTCCCGGCTTCCTCTCGCGTGCCCGCAAGGTGATGCGTGCCCGCGCCGAGCCCGCCGTGCGCAAACAAAACGCGGCCATTGAGGACAACCTCGAAGCCATGGAGCGGAATCTCAAACGTGCCCTGCGCAAACAAGGTCTCAAACCCAGGGAACAAGCCGTCGGAGCCCTGGTTGAGCAGTTGACCGAAGAATGCAAAAGCCAGGACAGCCGCATTCCCGCAATCTTGCCCGCAGCCTTGACGGTCGTGCCGGGTTTTCAGGCGGTGCATGCCGAGTTTCTCGAAAAGCAGCAGGCATTGGAAAGCTCGCTTGCCAGCGAGTTGTCCCAATATTCCGCGACCTACCTCCTCGGGATCGAAAAACAAATCGAACGCCTCAAGCCAACTGACGATCCCGCCGCCATCGGACTGCTCGAGCAGGAGCTCCAAAGCGTTCGCGGGGATGAAGGATATTTCACCGGCCTGATGCTCGCGCCGGATTCCGAGTAGGGAAATTCCCTGTGACACGTTCCCCGGCACACTTCCGCTGGCGGAGCGGCGTTTCGCATTTAGAGTCCCCGCGTGCCTCACACTGAGATCGCCCCACCGTCCATCCGCCTTCACGGCTGCCGCCAGCACAACCTGCGCAATCTCGATCTGCAGATCCCTCTCGGCAAGCTCACCGTGGTCACCGGCCCGTCCGGTTCGGGCAAGTCATCGCTGGCATTTCACACGCTCTACGCCGAGGGCCAGCGCCGCTATGTGGAAACGTTCTCACCCTACGTCCGGCAGTTTTTCGACCGCATGGACAAACCGGATGTCGATTCCATCGAAGGCATCCCGCCCGCCATCGCCATCGAGCAGAAAAACCACGTCCGCACCACGCGTTCCACCGTCGGCACGCTCACCGAGATCAACGATTACCTCAAGCTGCTTTATCCGCGCCTCGCCACCGCCCACGATCCCCACACCGGAGAAATCATCCAGCCGGACTCCCCCGAATCCGTCGCACAGTGGGCCATGGAAAACCTCGCCGGTCAGCCTGTTTTTGTCACCTTTCCCATCCCCGTCCCGTCCGGCACCAAGGCGGAGGAGCTCTTCCCCTTCCTCAATGCCCAAGGCTATCTGCGCATCCTTCATGATGGCCAGACCCTCCGCACCGACGAGCAGGGCGCGGACTTCAACCCGCAAGCGACCATCCATGTCCTCCAGGACCGCATCACTCTAACAAAAAATAACCGCTCCCGCCTCCTCGAAGCACTCGAAGCCGCCTTCCGCCTCGGCAAGGGCCATGCCGCGATTGTGGCTGGTGCGTCCCGCTCCTTCTCCACCACCTGGCACAATCCCGCCACCGGCTTCACCCTCCGCCCGCCCACGCCCGCCCTCTTTTCCTTCAACTCTCCCCTCGGCGCCTGTCCCAAGTGCCGAGGCTTCGGCCGCATCATCGGCATCGACCTTGAAAAATCAGTCCCCGATCCCACCCTCTCCATCGCCCGGGGGGCCATCAAGCCCTTCCAAGGCGAGCGCGGCGGGGAATGCCAGCGCGACCTCATCCGCTGCTGCCGCGAGCGCGGCATCGACATCAAGACCCCGTGGGAGGACCTGACCGACGACGAACGGGAATGGGTTTACTATGGAGACCGTAGAAAACCCGAGATTTCACCCGAGGAGCTCGAAGCCCTCTGGCAGGCCGGCGACTGGTATGGCGTCAAAGGCTTCTTCGACTGGCTGGAAACCAAGGCCTACAAGATGCACGTCCGCGTCTTTCTTTCCCGCTACCGTTCCTACACCACCTGCGCCGCCTGCCGCGGCAAGCGCCTGCAGCCCGAGGCCCTCTGCTTCCAAATCAACGGCCTCACCCTGCCCGATCTTTGGAGCCTCCCCGTTTCCGAGCTCCTCCCATGGTTCGCCAATCTCAGATCCCGAAACTCAACTCTCAAATCCAGGGACGCCACCCTCGCCCTTGTTCTAACAGAAATCCACTCGCGTCTCACTTATCTCGATGAGGTCGGCCTCGGCTACCTCACTCTGGACCGCCCCACCCGCACCCTCTCCGGCGGCGAGGTGGAGCGCGTGAACCTCACCACCTGTCTCGGTGCTTCGTTGACCGGAACTCTCTTCGTGCTGGATGAGCCCACCGTCGGCCTCCATGCCCGTGACATCGACCGCCTCGTCGGCGTCATGCACGGCCTGCGGGACAAGGGCAACACGCTTGTCGTCGTCGAGCACGAGCAAGCGGTCATGCAGGCCGCCGACCACCTCATCGACCTCGGACCAGCGGCGGGCACGCTCGGTGGTGAATTGGTGTATCAGGGACCGCCGCTCAGAGTGCCGAGTGATCAGTTAGCAGTGATCGGTGAAAAGAAGAAAAAATCTTCGCGAAGCGCAAAGTCTTCACTGATCACTGATCACTCGGCACTTGGCACTTTGCCATGGCTCACCGGCCAAAAATCCATCGCCATCCCAAGCAAGCGCCGCAAGCCGTCAGCACAAGTCCTCACCGTCAAGGGAGCCACCCGCCACAATCTGCGCAAACTTGATGCCGGGATCCCGCTCGGCCTCTTCGTCTGCCTCACCGGGGTTTCCGGGTCCGGCAAGTCCACCTTCGCCCATGACGTCGTCTATCAGAACCTTGCCCGCAAACTCGGCCAGGAAACCGAAGGCGATCCCGCATCCATCCGCGAGCTGAAGGGCAGCCAACATCTGACGGGCGTCGAGCTCGTCGATCAATCCGCCGTCGCCCGCACGCCGCGCTCCACGCCCGCGGTTTTCCTCGGTGCATTCGATCCCATCCGCCAGCTCTTCTGCGAAACGGAATCCGCCAAGGCCGCCGGTCTCAAGCCCGGCTTCTTTTCCTTCAACTCCGGCGATGGCCGCTGCGACCGCTGCGCCGGCAATGGTTTCGAGAAAGTGGAAATGCAGTTCCTCTCGGATGTTTACATCACCTGTCCGGACTGCAACGGCCGCCGCTTCAAAGCCTCCACCCTCGAATACACCTGGAACGGGAAATCCATCGCCGACATTCTGGATTTGACCGCAGATGACGTGGCGGAGGTTTTCAACCGCCAAGCCCACCATTCCAAAAAAGAGCAAAAACTCATCTCCGAGATCCACGCCGCCATCCAGCCCCTGCTCGAAGTCGGTCTCGGCTACCTCAAGCTAGGCCAGCCCCTCAACACCCTCTCCGGCGGCGAGTCCCAACGCCTCAAGCTCTGCCAACTCCTGACGGTGGCTGGGACTTGCAGCCCCAGTCCGTCGAAGGGACACCCTGTCCCTTCAAGTCTGAAAGGCAAACTCCTCATCCTCGACGAACCCACCACCGGACTCCACTTCACCGACATCGAGCGACTTCTATCAGTCTTCCAGAAACTCGTCGATTCCGGCCACTCCCTGCTCGTCATCGAACACAACTTCGAAGTCATCAAATCCGCCGACTGGATCCTCGACCTCGGTCCCGAGGCCGGCAAACACGGCGGCCAAATCGTCGCCCAAGGCCCGCCCGAAGACATCGCCAAACTCGACACTCCCACCGCCCGCTATCTCCGTGAGGTCTTGAACGGAGCGCGGACTTCAGTCCGCGCGTCTTCCCCCAAATCTCAAACTCCGAATCCCAAATCCCAAATCTACTTAAGAGGCGCACGCCACCCCAACCTAAAGAACATA
>RPOS01000251.1 GCA_003820635.1 Verrucomicrobiaceae bacterium
CACGATGCCCAAGGCGATCATCAATGGTGCCGGTGACACGCCAAACACGTTAAATGGTGCGGCGGGTTGGGCGAGCGTGAGCCCCCAGTTGCGCAGGTTGTTGAACCCGAAGCTGATGAGGATCACCGCGACGGCGGACAGGATCACGCCGAGAACGTCGATCTTCACCTCCGGCTTGGGCGGCGATGGTTTGAGCTTGAAACTCAGCAGCAGCAGCACGGACGCGTGAACGATGAGCAGGCCGAACGCGAGGCGCCAGTTGATCATGGCCACGTAGCCGACAATCACGAACGCCAGCACCCCGGCGATGGCTCGTGCGGAGCCTAGCAACCCGACGGCCTTCGCCTGCTGGGTGCCCTTGTAATGGTTCGCGATCAGCGCGACCAGCGAGGGTACCAACGAGGCGCCCGCGAAGCCGGCCAAGGCCTGTCCGGCCAGCATCACCGTTGCGGTCGGGCTGACGACCATGATGATCATCGCCGCGAGGAACAGCGCCACGGCCACTTGGAAAAAGATCTTCGAACCGAAACGCTGGCCGAGCTTGCCGCCGAGCATCACGAAGCCCGAGACGCCGAGCGAATACATGACGATCGCCGTACCCACCGTGGTGGGTGCGGTGTTGAAACTTTTGACCATGCCGCTCATGGAAACAGGCAGAGCGGCGACATTGAAAGACATCAGCATCTGGCCCATGGCGATGACCACCATCGGCAGCCACGAGGCGTTTTCTTCGATGTCCGATTTGGAATGTGAAACAGTATTGTTTGCCATATGATTGGTATTTTCCTGAAAATGCGAGGTTGATTGGGGCGAAAGTCAGACAGCGGGTTTTGAAACGAAAAGGTCCATACCAAGTTCCTGTGAGAGGAACTTGGCGACCAATTGGCCCTTGACGCTGTTGCCTGCGGCATCGAGCGGTGGGGCGAAGGTGCCAAGGCCGCCCTTGCCGGGGGAAACGGTGACGATTCCGCCACCAATGCCGCTCTTGCCCGGGAGTCCGATGTCAAACAGCCAGTCGCCGGACGTTTCGTAGAGACCAGCCGTCGCCATCGCCGCAAGGGCATAATGGCAGATTGCCGGATCAACGATCTTCTCCTTGGTGATTGGGTTCACCCCGCCGTCGGCCAGCGTGGCACCCATCACGGCGAGATCCTTGGCGCTTACGTTGAGCGAGCACATCTTGGTGTAGAGATCGACCGCTTGGGCGGGATCGAGGTAAATTGCTCCGTAGCTTTGCAGAAGCCGGGCGATCCCCTGGTTGCGGGAATTGGTTTCGGAAGCCGACTGATAGACTTCTTCATTGAGAGGCACTTCGTGACCTGCGAAGCGGCAGAACCCGTCGTAGATGAAATTCCACTTGTCTTCGTGGGTCACGCCGGGAACCAGGCTGGTAACTGCGATTGCCCCGGAGTTGACCATCGGATTGGTCAGACCCTTCGGGTGCTTTTCGATTCCCGCCAGCGAGTTGAAGGGCAGGCCGGTCGCGTTTGCGCCAACCTTGCGCCTGACGTCTTCCACCCCGAGCGTCTGTGCGACCAAGGCGAACAGGAAGGGCTTGGAAACACTCATGATCGAGAACGGATGATCCGACTCGCCGATCTCATAGACGTTGCCGCCCACACCGACGACGCAGATACCGAAAAGATCGGCAGGCACCCGCTCCAAGGCCGGATAGACCGTGGAGTTCACGCCAGCAGTGTCGGATTTGAACCGGCTGTGAGCCTCCGCAACGAGTTCGGAAATTTCCTCGGATGGCGGCAGACTGCCCGTGGACACATATGGCACATGCGAAAAAAGTCTGTTTTCATCATTATTGATCACAAAAAAACCTGCTCTGGCAGCTAGGATGCGTCAATCCCAAACGCAAGTGTACTGCGCAAGGGGCATTACGACAACCTCCGGCGACGCGTGCCCAGACAATCACGGAGGCGATTGGGGTTTGAAATCAGCAGGCACGTCTTAGGCGCGCCCCGGCAGCGTGGCGATGAAAACGGACAGACAGAGGGTTCCGGTGACAGTCTGAAGGGATAACAGGAGACATGCGGAGGGTGAAACGGGAAGTGTTACCCCGTAGCCAGTGGTCGTGAGAGTGGTGAAGCTGTGGTGAAGGAAATCGCTTGCGGCGACAGATCACAAGTTTCGAGGAATCGACCAGTCCACCCGGATCCTCCGGTTCGTGTAGTTGAGGCAAAGTGTGTCCATCTCGCCGCGGGCGCGGCACGAAAAGATAAACAAGAATTTGCCACCATGCCGCTTTGAAAGAATGGCGGATTTCCGCCTTGATCAAAACAGCCCTTTAGACCACCCAACTATTTCCCTAACTAATTACCCAACCATGACCCACGAAACCCAACCTCAACCCGCCGACGCAGAGGCGCTGGTGCGCGAAGCCTCACACTGGATCCACCCGCTCCGCAGTGATATCGGCCGTTATCTGATTGGCCAGAATGATCTGGTGGACCGCCTGCTGGTCTCCCTGATGGTGAAAGGCCACATCCTGCTGGAAGGCGTGCCCGGCCTGGCGAAAACCCTCGCCCTCAAAACACTGGCCTCGCTCGTGAACGCGAAGTTCAACCGCATCCAGTTCACCCCGGACATGCTGCCGGCGGACATCGTCGGCACTGAAATTTACGACCCCCGGGAAGCGCGCTTCCGCGTGAAACACGGCCCGGTTTTCGCCAATTTCATCCTGGCCGATGAAATCAACCGCGCGCCGGCCAAGGTGCAAAGCGCGTTGCTTGAGGCAATGCAGGAAAAGCAGGTGACCATCGGAGAGCAGACCTTCCCGTTGCCCGCGCCATTCTTTGTTCTCGCCACCCAGAATCCTCTCGAACAAGAGGGCACCTATCCACTGCCCGAAGCACAACTCGACCGCTTCATGATGAAGGTGGTCATGGACTACCCGACCGAAGAAGAGGAACTCCGGGTGCTCGATCTGGCCGGCACCACCGAGGAATTGCCACTGCCTGCCCCGGTCGTCAGCCTTGAATCGATCCAACAGGCGCGCAACGTGGTCAACAGCCTGTATCTCGATGAAAAAGTGAAACGCTACATCGTGCGGCTGGTGCATGCGACCCGCCGGCCGGTGGATTTCGGCATCCACATCGCGCCGCTCATCCGGGTGGGCGCCTCGCCGCGGGCGACGATCAATCTGGCGCTCGCCAGCCGTGCCCATGCGTTCCTCGAAGGCCGCGCCTATGTCACTCCGCATGATGTGAAAAACATCGCCATGGACGTGCTCCGCCACCGTGTGACGGTCACCTACGAGGCGGAAGCCGAAGGCCTCGACAGCGAGCGGATCATCGCCCGCATCCTCGATGAACTGCCGGTGCCATGATCGCGCGAAAAGCCAGCACGCCTGTCAGCGTTCAGGACGAGGCCCGCGCGGCGGAAATCCTCGGCCGCGTCCGCCGCATGGAGGTACGCACCAACCGTTTGGTCGATGACTCGCTGGCAGGCCGCTATGCCAGCGTCTTCAAGGGGCGCGGTATGGACTTCGACCGCGTGCGCAACTACGTGCCGGGCGATGATGTTAGAACGATCGACTGGAATGTCACCGCGCGCACCGGTGAGGCACATGTGAAACTTTTCACCGAAGAACGCGAACTCACGATCCTTCTCATGATCGACATCAGCGCGTCTTCGGACTTCGGTTCGGTGCCGGATTCCAAGCGCGAACTCGCCGCCGAGGCCGCCGGCGTGCTAGCAGCATCGGCCATTCGCAACCGCGACAAGGTGGGTTTGATCCTTTTCAGCGATGCCGTTGAGTTATACATTCCGCCGGGGAAAGGCCGGACACATATCATGCGGCTGATCCGCGAGACATTGTTTTTCCAGCCCGCCAGCGCCGGCACGGATATCTCCAAAGCCCTGGATTTCGTCAACCAGGTGACCCACCGCAGATCGGTGGTGTTCCTGGTCTCGGATTTCTGTCTTGGAGAGCCGCAGGAAGAGCGACTGAAGCTACTGCGCAACAAGCTGCAAACCACCAACCGGCGGCATGATGTGATTGCCGTCTCGGTCACCGATCCGCGCGAGGAATCGCTGCCGGATGTCGGCCGCGTGCTCATCGAGGACGCGGAAAACCAGCAGGTCGTCGAGATCGATACCGGCAGCGCCAAAGTGCGCGATGCCTACGCCAAGGCCTCCCGCGCCCGCCGCGAACGAACCGCCGGCCGCATCCGCTCGCTCGGCGTGGATTTGTTAGAGTTTGTCAATGGCGAGAACTGGCTGCCCGGGTTGATGAGCTTTTTCCGCAACCGCCGCCAACGCTCCGGCTGAATCCCTGATTTCCACGATGTTTCATTTCCGTTCCATTTTCTGGCGATCCATCGCGCTCGGATGCTTGTCCACCACTGTCATCCACGGCCAGCCCGCCGAAGATGACATCCGCGGCCCCAAGCCGCTGGTGGATATCCCGGAGCCCGGAAAATTTCCGGTTGTGCTGTGGGCCTTGATCGCGGGCGTGGTGCTGCTGCTCGCCATCGCCGCGTTCCTGTGGAGGCGCCATGCGCGCAGCAAGCGGCTCAGAAGTCCGCGGGAAATCGCCCTCGCATCGCTGGCCGAGTTGGAGGCAGGCCGTGAAGTGATGACCGCCGAATCCTTCGCCAACCGCGCCGCGCAAACCGTGAGACAATACATTTCCGACCGCTTCGACATCGCCGCGCCACGCCGGACCACCGAGGAATTCCTGCGCGATCTAACTGCGGACCCGGCATCGCCGCTCACCGACAAGTGCGATCATCTGCGTGGATTCCTGAAATCCTGCGACCTTGCGAAATTCGCGGGCCGCGAGATTGATCTCACGCACCGCGCCGAACTCGTGCAAGCGGCACGCGGATTCATCGAGGCCACCGCCTCATCATCCAAACCGGAGAGTTCCACGAAGCCATGACCGGGAGTTTTCAATTCATGCGTCCGGAGTTTCTTTGGCTGCTGTTGTTGCTGCCGGTTCTTGCGTTCTGGCGCGCGCGCTCGGGGCTGTCGGGCGCCGTCCTCATGCCGTCCACGGCAGACGCGCGCAGCGTTGGTGCCCGGCCGCGCTCGATGGTCGGCGGGTTTTTGTTGTTCCTCGGATTGCTTTCATTCGCCTTGCTCGTCACCGCTCTGGCACGGCCGCGCCTCGGCAAAGGGTCCAGCGAGATTGAGGCCAGCGGAATTGATATCGTCCTGGCCATCGATGTCTCCGGCTCGATGGAAGCCCACGATTTCAAACTCCAAGGCCAACCGGTCAACCGCCTGGAAATGGTCAAGGAGGTGGTCGGCAAATTCATCTCCGCGCGGCCCAACGACCGGCTCGGCATGGTCGGCTTCGCGGGGCGTCCGTATCTGGTGAGCCCGTTGACATCAGACCACACATGGCTTGGCGACCGTCTCCGCGACTTGCAGATGGGCCAGGTCGAGGATGGCACCGCGATCGGCTCCGCACTTGCCTCGGCGGTGGGATACTTGCGCAAGTCGGAGGCCAAATCAC
>RPOS01000252.1 GCA_003820635.1 Verrucomicrobiaceae bacterium
GGTCTAATCGTTAGACCTCAAAGGAGAAATCATGTTTTCACGAACTGTATGGCCATTTAAAAACATGCAAGTGGGCGAGAGCTGCACCATAGGCCCTGAACGCGCTGCGCGGGCTAAGACCTACTGCCACGTGTATGCGGCACAGGCAGGCAAGCGCATGACGTGGAAAACTGAGCGTGGGGGCAGTATCACCGTGACTAGGCTGCCAGATCGCGCCACAACCCAGATAACCCTGACCGCAGACGAAGCAAGAGTACTGAAGGAGCTCTTCCCGAGCGCGGCAAGGCTGCGAGAGTTCTGCCGAATTATGGCCGGCAAGGTGAAGGCAACAGAGCTGCCGAACGGGTATATTAAACTAGAGAAAAGAACAGAATGAGTGTAACGCGTGTAACGTTTTGAGGCACTCCTGTAACGTGAAAACGTTACAGGTTTTCTTATAGTGCAAGTGACTGATTTAACAGAGAGAGAGAGAGATAAATTAATTATTTGTTAGTAGTTGTAGCGCTGTTACGCTGTTTTTGGGGAGTGCGGCTGGGAAATTCCTTTTTCCCCCTTTCCTTGCTGGTTATAGAACATATCTTTCCGTGTTTTCGCTGAAAAGGGCTCCGGCAGCCACCCACCCTTTTTTGGCGTAACGTCACATCGATACCCCGTTGATTCTAAAGGCTTTTTAGACTAAGTGCGTAACCTATATTTTTTCAAGTCATTGATTTTAGGCAACAAAAAAGTGACGCTGTAACGTTTTTTTGGTTATAAAGTACTACGAGATTCTTTCATAACTATCTTCACCTTGTTCATAATACTTCCCACTTACCCCTATACTTGACAAACACGCCACCGTGTGATATACTTGTATCTTGCTTCGTACGTATTTATCCTAGTATTATCCCCTCCGGTCTAACGATTAGACCACCCTGTATAGGGTGCACAAAAGGACTCAAGATGACCCCCAACCTCAAGCTTGAACTGTTGCCGACTCTCGACGGTTTACCTTTACCCCTACAATATATAGAAGGCGTGCGTTATGTCATGCTGACAGGCCGCCTCTACCCGCTAGCGGAGTTTGTTGCCACTCTCCAGCACTACTCCAACCCCGAGGACATGCCCACCCTCTCGCTTGCCACCCTACCCACGGCCACGCGGGACCAAGATATTTACAAGCGCGTCACGTACGAGGGCCAGAGCATGGCGAAGGCTGGTGCCGTGCATGGCCTATCCCGCCAACGCGTTAAGCAGATCATTGACCACCTACGGGCCACCGCTGTAGCCCACCTACTTGACAAATAGGCTAGTATATGATATAATACATACTCAATACTGAGTTCTCGACCACAACCCAGCCGCCTATTGCTAGGCGGTCTAACAGTTAGACCCACCCTGCATAGGGTGACCACTACTAAGGACACATCATGACATTGCCCACTGCATACGACTTACTTGCCGCCCACTACGACAAACACAAATACAAGCGAGGTGCCTACGTAGGCTCCGCCCCGCTAGACGCTCACAAACGACGCAAGACAAACCAGCGCGTGACCGTCAGCCCTCTGTGTGCAGAGGTCGTGTGCCACAAAACCCCCATCCTTCGAGCCTATCCCGACGGTCGAGTGCAGCTCGACGCCAGCTCGTGGCGCACTAACGTCACCAAGGACACGCTCAACAGCGCCCTCGCACGTATCAAACTGCCGTCTCGAATCTATTCACACAAGCGGTTCGGACTCAGCCAGTGGCACCTGTACAGCCCCACCCACGGCCACTACGCCTTTTACGATGGGATGTATCTCAACCAACACGGCACACCCCGTCGATCCCTTCCGTTCAAGCGCAGGTGTATCGACACCACCCAATCCCGACCCTTCGCCGCTTCTGCACGGGAGTTCCGCTCAGTGTTCCCTGTGCTGCACGCTGGGGTGCCCGACACTAAAGACGCTGCCGCTGCCAACGATACGCAACAGCTCTATTACCAGCACAAGCTATATGACTCCCGAGCTGTTGCCCTTGCTATCACCACTCAGCCTGAGCTGTGGCCTGCCGTTGTTGCCGCGTACAGTCAACTATCTATTCACATCATGTGGCAACAGCGCAAGCTGCCAGCCAAGGACACCCTCAACCACATCCTCACTAAAGCCAAGGAGCACATGTACCACACGATAGAAACCCTCGTCACTCACATCCCTGCCTGAGTCTAACCGTTAGACCCAGTCAACTATCTATTCACATATCTATTCATCACCACTAAGGACACACCATGAAAGTCACACTGCAACAAGCTGCCACCCTCGTGCAGACCTGCGGACACACCAATACGTTCCTCCTGCGCGGTGCCCCGGGCATCGGCAAATCGAGCATCCTCACGTCCCTTGCACGTCACATGCCGGACTACCACCCTGCGTACATCGACTGCGCTAACCTAGACCTAGGCGACCTCGGGCTGCCTATCATTGACCGACCTGCCCACGCCATACCCACCACGACCTACGCCCCGAACGTACGGTTCGGTGCACACCAGCCACGCCCCGTGCTTATCATGCTCGACGAGCTGGGCAAGGCGTCCCGGCCGGTGCTTAACATGCTGTTGCCGGTCATCCTCGAGCGCAGGCTAGGCGACCATCCCCTGCCCCCGGGCTCTATAGTCTTTGCCACGACTAACCTCGACACTGACGGCGTGGGAGATAACATCCCGGCTCATGCGTACAACCGCATGACTGTGCTGCCTATTGCCAACCCCACGGCAGAGGAGTGGATCAACTGGGCCACATCCTCCCCTCACAACGCCATCGCAGCAGAGGTGCTGGCCTTCGCCCAAGAATATTCCCAAGTGTTCGAGTGTTATGCCGACGACCCCACGACCAAGAACCCGTACATATTCAACCCCCTAACAACCAGACCCGTGCCTTCTGTAGCCCTCGGTCTCTCGCTCATGCCTCACACATCATCACGCATCGCCACACGCTAGGCGAAGCTACACTACCTGCCCTGATTGGCACCGTGGGTGAGTCTGCTGCCCGCGACATGGACGCCCTGCTGCGGCTGTCTGACAAGCTGCCGCCCACCGAGACTATTACCGAGCACCCGGACACTGCCCCACTGCCCCCGGACACGGCCAGTTACTTTATCTTGGCCTTCAGGCTGGCGATGGACACGACCCGCACGACTATCGCCCCTGTCATGACGTATATCAACCGATGGGAGTCGTTCGAGGCACGTGCGCTGTACATCACCACCGTGGCGGGCAACCGTGACAAGGCCCCGATGGCCTGTGCCGACTCGCTGTTCCGGCGTGCAGCGTCGGATATGGGCAAGTACTTCTAACCGTTAGACCCACCCTGTATAGGGTGCACCAGCATGGAGACCACTATGACACAACACACACCCGGGCCGTGGCACGTCGGCGTTAAACAAGCTGAAAAGATCATTTACGACGCTAGCGGCTGGGCAGTGGCGAATGCCACGGTCTACCACGGCGAGAATGATGCAAAAGCAAACGCTCGCTTGATCGCCGCTGCGCCTGACTTGTTGGAGGCGCTGAAAACGCTGCAAAGCATGGCGTCTACGTTTCCAAACGAACTTCACAAAGATCATCCGGATGTAGTCGCAGCCCGTGCCGCCATTGCCCGAGCAACAGGAGATAACCAATGAACTTAATCGAAGAGGCCACGATAGGCCAGCACTACATCTGCCCCGTGGAGTACGGCGACGTGACCGGACTGACTGATCACGAGGAGGCCCAGCTCAACCAATGGCTAGCCCACTACCCCGGCGCCACGTTCGTATTCGGAGATGAGGATGAGTTCGCCCGGTGTGAGATCACCGGGCTAATGGGTAACTGTGTGAAGGTGAAGATATATGAAAGCGCATGAACGAATGCTCTACACGGCTTTTTTTGTAATGTTAGCTGCGCATGTGGGCCTTTTAGCCCTATGGATAACAAATGGGGCAAGCCTGCTCGTGATGTCACTAAACACTGCGCTTTCTGGCCTTGTTGGTTTCACCTGCGCTGTTGTTGTTGATTATTGGAAACGTAACCGGAGATCAATATGAAACCCAAGTGTGACTGCCTTAATTTCTGCGGTGACGACCCGCACATCGACAAGGGGCTGGTGCGACCGTGCCCGACCTTCCAGCAGGAGACGGCTAGGAAGCGATTGCACGACGCAGCACCTGACCTGCTCGCCTCGTGCAAGGAGTTGATTAACTGTGCTGACCATAACCGGGACATGGCCGAGATACGTAGGGCGCGTGCAGTAATACGTCAAGTGGAGGGGAAATGAAAGCACATGAGCTGCTGATGTTCGCCGCTAACACTATCAAGGGCGAGTACCCGGAGGAGCAGTGGCCGGACTACCACGTGCCCGAGATGGAGCGCGCTGCCGCCGTCCTGCCTCAGCTGACCGACAACATCGAGAAGCTACTCAAACTGAACGCCGAGCGGGAGGAAACAGTGCGGAAGATGATACGCCTGACTCTGGCCTGTATGCCCGGATCGAAAGAGTACGTACGTCTTAATCTCAGCTCCGATTCTTACCAGAAGAAGCAGCATACAGAACGACGCAAGAAGTTAATCCAATCCCTTGAGGAGTATGCAAATGAAGGCAAGTGAACTGACAGGTATGGCGCTCAACCTAGCGGTTGATCTTGCCGAAGGGTGGCAGCTAGTCACCGCCACAGACAACGCAGGTAGCTACCCATACCTGATGAAAGGAGACAAATATAAAGACCCTAAAAAGTCACGGTATGCGTCCAGTTGGATGCACGCAGGGCCGATCATCGAGCGGGAGAAAATTTCAGTGGCTTATGAGCCTTCATTGCTTTACGACGATTCATGTCGCTGGAAAGCACTCTTCCCAATGAGTGACAGAGAGCATGAGTACGGCCCAACCCCCCTCATTGCAGCCATGCGTTGCTACGTCGCCTCAAAACTGGGCGACGAGGTAGACGTGCCGTTCTAACCGCTAGACCACCCTGTATGGGGTGCCAATTATTACCAAGGACACAATCGTGAAACTACGTAAACCCGGTGGGCAACCACCGTTTCGGGCGGACTATGGGATATACATCAAAGAGCTGCTTTCTACCATTCCGGCCACGTTTGCAGTAACTAGCAAGCGACATGCTGCCAGTGTGCGGTTTTTGTACAAGCTGGCGGAGTACCTAATGAGTGAAGAATACGCAGCTAAATCAGCCAAAGCTCTGGCCAAGAAAAACGGAGATCACCATGCTACGACTTGAGACAACATCAAACGGACGCAC
>RPOS01000253.1 GCA_003820635.1 Verrucomicrobiaceae bacterium
CGGCCTTCTTGCCGGGGATGGCATGATTCAGCGTGGCCTCGAAGTAGGAGGCGAGATGGCGGTCCGACGAGAGCACGGAAGCGTCATAGGCGGTGACGCCGAAGTCCCGTTCGAAGCGCGCGGCGAGTTCGTGCGGGAGTTCGGGCACCAGCGGGCGGACTTTTTCCAACAACGGTGCGGTCTGGACGGGCAGCAGATCGGGACAGGAGAAATAGCGGTAATCGTGCGCGTCCTCCTTGGTGCGCATGAGCTGGGTTTCGCCGCGGTCGTCGTCCCAGCGGCGGGTGGATTGGATCTGGGGGATGCCGCGGTCGAGGTCTTCCGACTGGCGGTGGATTTCGAAATGGATGGCGCGGCGGATGGCGGAGATGGAGTTGAGGTTCTTCAACTCCACCTTCGGGCCGAGCGGATCCGCTGGGTTCTTGCGCAGCGAGATGTTCACGTCGCAGCGGAGCTGGCCTTTTTCCATGTCGGCATCCGAGACGTTACCCTGCTGGAGGATCATCTGCAGCGAGCGGAGATAGGCGAATGCTTCCTCGGCGGATTCGATGTCCGGCTCGGAAACGATTTCCATCAGCGGCGTGCCAGCGCGGTTGAAGTCGATGAGCGACGAGTTGCCGAGGTGGGTGGACTTGGCGACGTCCTCTTCAAGGTGGATGCGGTTGAGGCGGACAACCTTGCCGGGATTGGCGATGTTTTTGCGGTGGTCGGTGGGGTAGCAGTGGTCGTAGAGAGGGACGCCGCCGCCGATGCAGAGCGGCAGGTCCATCTGCGTTGTCTGATAGTTCTTGGGCATGTCCGGATAGAAATAGTTCTTGCGGTCCCATTTTGAGATTTCCGGCGACGAGCAATCGATCATGAGTCCGGCGAGCAGGGTTTTCTCGATGGCCTCGCGGTTGAGCACGGGCAGCGCGCCGGGCAGGCCGAGGCAGACCGGGCAGGTGTGCGTGTTTGGCGTGTCGCCGAACGAGGTGCGGCAGGCGCAGAACATCTTGGTGTTCGTTTTGACCTGGCAGTGGACTTCGAGGCCGATGGTGACGAGGTAGGACATGGGAATATTGAAGATGAAGATTGATGAACCGCAAAGGCGCTAAGATCGCAAAGAAGGAGCAGAGGAAGAGTATTGAGACTGGTTTTGGAAATTATGAAAAACTTTGCGATCCTTTGCGGCCTTCGCGTCTTTGCGGTTCAAGTTGATAGGGAATCATAGCTGGAGATCTTTGAGCACGGCTTGGACTTTCGGGTCGTTCAGCGCCTTGGTGAGCAGCGGGTGGCGCAACAGGGTGCCGAATTTTCCCTCGCGGGCAAGGGTATGGAGTTCGGGATCGTTGACGATGATGGCGCGGGGAATCGGCTGGCCGGTGCGGGGGTCGATGACGGGTGCGAGCGGGGAATCTGATTGGGCGGTGATGGCTTTGGCGAGCGCGAGGCGAGACGGATCGGCGAGGGGATCGAGGAACTTGAGCCAGGACTCCGGCAGCACGGCTTCCACGGAGGTTTTGAGTCGATGGCTGAACTTCGCGGGAGTCGCCTCGTTGATGCCGATCTTTTCTTCAGAGAATGCGCGGATTTCCGCGATGGAACCGGTGTGGTGGATGGCGGTGGCGCCGATCAGGCAGATCAGCGTGGTCGGGATCAGGGCGAGCAGCAGGCGGACGGCCATGCGGATCACCGAGCCTCCGCCGTTTTCACCCGTGGAGGGCCCGCCAAAGGGGCGGAAGATCGACTTGGTGATGAAGCGGATGAGGAAAAATGAAACCAGGAAACCGGCGATGGGCAGTCCGGTGGTGACGAGGCCGATGGATCTTCCGAAGTGCTCGATGGACAGGCCGGGCGCGAGTTGCCAAATCCTGAATCCGATCCATGCGCTGAGTGCGAGCACCACGGTGCCGATCATCATCCGCGTCATTCCGCGCAGCAGCACGAATCCGGCGCACACCGCGAAGATGACGAGCGCGGCGGTGCCGAGGCTGATTTGTGGGATGGAGTCGGGGGACATTTGGTAAAAGCTGAAACTCTGAAATGCTGAGAAGCTGAAATGAGAAGCGGTTTCCGTCTGGCTTCAGTCGCCGTAGTGAGTCCACATGCGCAGGATCAGCACTTTTTTCTGCTCGATGAACACCTCGTAAACGATGCGATGCAGGAGGTTGATCCTGCGCGAAAAACATCCCGACAGTTCGCCGCAAAGCGATTCGTAGCGGGGAGGGGATTGGAAAGGATCGCTGGCGATGATGTCCAGCAAGGTCTGGGCTTGCTTTTTCAGATGGCTCGCCGCGAGCTTTTTCGCGTCCTTACCGGCCTGCCGGGAGTAAACGATTTCGTACATCGGCCTCACCAGTCCAGATCTCCAGTCGCCTGCTCCAAGCCTTCGGCTCGCGCTTTCGTGATCGAATCGACCAGCCCGGGAATCGAATGCAGGAACAGCGACTCGTGGATCGACCGCCAGTCTTCTTCGGAGATCAGGACGGCGTTTCCTTGTTTGCCCGTGATCTGGATCGGCTCGTGGGATTCCCGCACCTCTTTGATGAGCGAATAGAGATTTCCACGGGCTTTGGTCGCGGTGACGGTAGTCATGACGGGATAACGTGCGGGAAAGCGTCCGCATGTCAAGATCGGCTTTCCGGCCCATTGCATGAAATGTTCACCAAATCCCCTGCAGCAGTTCTGTTGACGTTCTTTGCTGTGGGAACCTCACGCACCAGAAGGTGTCGTGACTCCCTTTGACCCGTGGCGGCGCTTTGCAAGCGCCAAGCCCAGCCCCGTGAGATGGCCAAAACCCGCAAGCAGCTCTGGGAAAAAGTCGCCAGGCCCCTGGCCCGTCCCGAGAAAACGCGGGGCGTCAGTCAGGTCTGAAACGGCCAGATCCGCAGGAGTGTTGCAAAGCCCTTGCGGCCGTGCCGTCACGGGGATCAGCCCGGCTGTCATAGAGATCAACGATCCACGCACCGCTGCCGGAGCAGATGATCGGTCAGCACCAGCGTGGCCATGGCCTCGACGATGGGGACGGCGCGGGGAAGCACGCAGGCATCGTTGCGGCCCTTGCCGGAGAGTTGGGTGTTCTCGCCGCCGGAGGTGACGGTTTCCTGGGAGGTCATGATGGTGGCGGTGGGCTTGAAGGCCACGCGGATAACGATGGGCTCGCCGTTGGAAATGCCGCCTTGCACTCCGCCGGAGCGGTTGCTGGTGGTGCGGACCTTGCCATCGACCATGCGGAACGCATCGTTGTGCTCACGGCCGGTGAGAAGCGTGCCGGAGAATCCGGAGCCGATCTCGAAGCCCTTGGTCGCGGGGATGGAGAGCATGGCTTTGGCGAGGTCGGCTTCGAGCTTGTCGAAAATCGGCTCGCCGAGGCCGGGCGGGCAATTGCGGATCACGCACTCGATCACGCCGCCGACGGAGTTTCCCTCGCCGCGGATGGCCTTGATGTGATCGATCATGGGCTGGACCATGGCGGGATCTCCGGTGCGCACGATGTTGGACTCGATGGTTTCTGCGGTGATGGTCTGCGGATCGACGTCGGCCTCGAGGTGTTGGATGGATTTCACCCAAGCAAGCACTTCAATGCCCGGGTGCAGGGTGTCGAGCACTTGGCGTGCGACGGCGGCGGCGGCGACGCGGCCGATGGTTTCGCGGGCGGAGGCGCGACCGCCGCCGGAGGGGGCACGGATGCCGTATTTCGCGTCGTAGGTGTAATCCGCGTGGCTGGGCCGGTATTTCACGGCCATTTCATCGTAGGAACCCGGGCGTTGGTCGGTGTTTCTAACAATGATGGAGATCGGTGTGCCGAGCGTGAGCCCGTCGCGCAGGCCGGAGAGGACTTCGGCGCTGTCCGCCTCCTTGCGCGGGGTGACGATGTCGGATTGGCCGGGCCGGCGGCGGTCGAGTTCGCGCTGGATGTTTTCCAATGAAACCGGAATGCGCGGCGGGCAGCCGTCGATGACGACGCCGACCCCGCCGCCGTGCGACTCGCCGAAGGTGTGGATGCGGAAAACCTGGCCGAAAGTGGATGACATGCGGATGAGCGTATGCGGCACGCGGCGCGGGGCAAGAGGGAAGCAAGGCGCGGCCAGGGGTCTGATTTGCCGCTTTACAAGTGGTCCAGCGCCTCGCGGGGGACGCCGCGCAGTTCGAAAATCTTGAAAATGGCTTCCTCGATCAAGTTGTTCGGGCAGGAGGCGCCGGCGGTGATGCCCACGGTGACCGGTTGTTCCGGATCCAGCCATTTTTTGTAGCTGGAGGTGATTTCCTCCCTGCGATGAAGGTCGTAGTGGACGATTTCCTCAAGTGAGCGGATGCATGCCGCGCTGCGGATGAAAAAGGTCGGAACTTCCGGTTCCGCGATCTCGACGAGGTGGGCGGTGTTGGAGCTGTTGTAGCCGCCGACGACCAGCAGCAGGTCCATCGGCTTTTTCAGCATTTCAAAAAGCGCGTCCTGGCGCTCCTGGGTGGCTCCACAGATGGTGTCGAAGAAGTGAAACGAGGTGGCGTCGCCATCGCGCTCGGTGATGGCCTGGCGGATGCGGCGCTGGATTTCCTCCGTCTCGCTCTTGAGCATGGTGGTCTGGTTGGCCACGCCGACTTTTTGCAAGTGGATGTCCGGATCGAATCCCGGTGAGTGGCTGCCTGTGAAGCGTGCGAGAAACTCCTGCTTGTCGCCGCCATGGCGGATGTAGCCGCAGACGAAATCAACATCGCTGAGGGTGAGGACCACGAGATACCGGCCGTATCCGTTTTCGCCGAGTGCGCGGGAGGCTGTGGCGCGGGTTTCCTCATGGTTGGCCTTGCCGTGGATGATGGAAGTCACGCCATCCTTCGCATAGCCGCGGACGCGCCGCCAGACCTTCATCACGTCGCCGCAGGTGGTGTCCACGATGTAACATCCCTTTTGCACCACCCGTGCCATGAAGTCGGTGGGCGCACCGAACGCGGGGACGATCACCACGTCGTCTTCCGTTAGATCATCATAGTCGCCGGTGAGCTGCTGCCATGGCAGCGAGACGATGCCCATCTCGCGCAGGTGGCGGTTCACGTCCGGATTGTGGATGATCTC
>RPOS01000254.1 GCA_003820635.1 Verrucomicrobiaceae bacterium
CCTTACCAACGCGAAAAAGACCCGCGACTCAATGGTCCTCTTTCTCGTGCGCAAGGCCGGCAACGAAAACTACTAGTGGGCGGCAGGTGTCGCAGAATCCGAATTCCGCATGAGGACCGGCAAACTGCCGATGCCCAACGACGGCAAGATCGACCTGTCACTCTTCTACAAGTAACCGACCGTGGCACGCAGGAACAACAACCAGGAAGAAGGCGGGCTCAATCTTGACTCGCTGATGGACGCGCTCACCAACGTGGTGGCCGTGCTCATCCTCGTGCTGCTGCTCGTCCAGGCCAACGTCACCCAGAAAATCCAGGCCTTTATCGAGGACCTTGAGCCAGCCACCCAGGAACAGGTGGACCTCAAGCGCGAGGAACTCGAGAAACTCAAGGCCCTGCTCGCAAAGAAAACCCAACAACTCAAGGAAGAACCACCGCCACCCGAGGAGATCGAGCGCGAGAAACTCGAACTCGAAAAACTCGAAAAGGACATCGACCTCAACAAGGACCTGCTGGTGGACCTCGACAAGCTCAAGGAGCTCGAAAAGAAACTCCGCAGCGAGCGCGACGCCGCCAAGGAAAAGACCAACCTGATCCAGGAGGAAATCTCCAAGCTTGAAGGCATGCTCGACGCCACGCCGGTGCTCAAGGCGCCGCCGCCCGAGGAAGTCACCATTCCCAACAGCCGGCCGATCCCGCAGAACGCCGAAATTTACTACGCCCTGGTGTTCGGCGGCCGCGTCCACGTCATCGACCCGTTCACCCCCGTGGAGCAGTTCAACGACGAGTTCAACAAACACAAACGCGATTTCCTCATCGAGCGCGTCTCGCAAAAGGGTGCCGACCGCTACATCTACGACCAACAGAAAATCGTCGATCACTTCAGCAAATTCAAATTCGGAGGAGGCAAGGGCCAGTCGATCACCATTCCTCCTAACAAGTATGGCGCTCGTCTGCAGATCATCATCGTGCCGGATGAGAAAGCCGGCGGCTCCTCGCTGGAAGATCTGGGCAAGCCGGGTTCAGAATTCGAGAAAGTGGTGAAATCCCTCTCCAGCAACCGCCGTGCCGTGCTACTGTTCTGGGTCAATCCGGACTCTTTCAACACCTACTTGGTCGCCCGCAAGCTGGCGGACAACGCCAAGATCCCGGCGGGCTGGGAAGTGCGTGCCGACAAGGCCTTCGGCATCGTCCTTGCAGATGTCGAGGTCAAGCCACTTGAGGAACCGCCGCCACCGCCGCCGCAGCCTGAGAAACCCGCCACACCTCCGCCCGCGCCGCCACCACTCCAGCCCAAGCTCGACTGATGGCCGACTGGTGGCAATCCGGCGCACTGTGGGGTGGCGTGGCAAGCGCCGCCGCCTGGCTCGTGACCGTGTGCCTGCTGCTGGCCGGCCTGCTCGGTTGTTTCCTGCCGGTGCTGCCCGGCCACCTGCTGCTCTTTCTGGCCGCCGTTGGCCACCGCCTGATGCTTGGCCGCGAGGGATCCGGCCTCGAATGGTGGTCGTTCCTGATTCTCGGCCTGCTTATGGCCGCCTCCCAGGCCCTCGAACTTCTCAGCGGCGCGGCCGGCGCGAAATGGTTCGGCGGTTCCCGCTGGGGCGCGCTCGGTGCCCTGCTCGGCGGCCTGGCCGGAATGTTTTTCATCCCCATCGGCCTGCTCGTCGGGCCCTTGGCGGGAGCCGTTTGCGGCGATCTCGCCTTCTCCCGCCGCCACCCCCGCCCTGCCGTCATCTCGGGTGTCGGTTCGGTGGTCGGCACCCTCGCCGGCATGGCCATCAAGCTCGCCATCGGCGCGGCGATGATCCCCTGGTTTTACCTCGGTGTCTTTATCAACGGCCAAACACCGGGATAGCGCTTGCCCGGCGGCCGAGCGACGATAGGCTGCCCACCCCAGCCGGGATGGCGGAATTGGTAGACGCGCCAGATTTAGGTTCTGGTATCGAAAGGTGTGCAGGTTCGAGTCCTGTTCCCGGCATTTGCCCTTTTCACGGGACGCTTTCCGCTATTGCTTGGGTGCGGAAACGATGCGCTGCTTTTACTCGGAGAATCTGGAACTTGAATTGCCGTCGGGGCATCCGTTCCCGATGGATAAATTCCGCGTCTCCAAGGACATGCTGCTGGAGGGTGGGATCCTGCGCCCCGAGGAAATCGTCGAGGTGCGCCGTGCGGATGTCCACTTGCTGCAGCGGGTGCATGAGCCGGAATACATCCGCAAGATCGAGAGCGGCCTGCTCGGGCGCAAGGAGCAGATTCTGTTAGGCCTGCCGGCCACGCCGCGCTTGTTCGACCGCAGCGCCACCGAGGTGGAGGCCACGCGCCTCGCCTGCCACGCGGCGCTGGCCGAGGGAGTGGGTGTCTGTCTTGCGGGCGGCACGCACCATGCGTTCCGCGAACATGGCGAAGGTTATTGCGTGTTCAATGACGTGGCCATCGCCATCCGCGATTTGCAGGAGAAGCAGCCGAACATCCGCATCATGGTGGTGGACACTGATGCGCACCAGGGCAACGGCACCGCCGCACTGCTCGCCCATGACCCGCGGGTTTTCACCTACTCGATCCACGTCGGCCGGAATTATCCGACGAAGAAAACCACCAGCACGCTGGATGTGGAAACCGTGCGCTATGTCGAGGGCGAGATGTATCTGCACCAGCTTTTCACCAGCCTTGCCAACGCGCTGGATGCCTTCGCGCCGGATCTGGTCATCTGGATTTCCGGCGCCGACAACCACCGCAACGACCGCTTCGGCCAGATGCATCTTTCGCTGAAAGACATCCAGCGGCGCGACGAGGTTCTGTTAGGCGCGTTCATCCGCAACCGCATCCCTGTGGCGGTGCTCTATGGCGGCGGCTACAACCGCCAGCCCGAGTTCACCGCCAAGCTCCACCGCAACACCATCGCCACCGCCAAGAAACTCGCCAGCGAGTTCAGGGGGTTGTAGCGGATAGTTGCCTCGCCGCCTGCAGGGTGTTCTTCATCAGCATGGCGATGGTCATGGGACCGACACCGCCGGGCACCGGAGTGATGGCCGAGCAGCGCGGCGCGACTTCTTCGTAGGCGACGTCTCCGGTGAGACGGTAGCCGGATTTTTTGGATGCGTCCTCGACGCGGTTGATGCCGACATCGATGACGACCGCGCCGGGTTTCACCCAGTCCGCCTTCACCATTTCCGGGCGGCCGACGGCGGCGACGAGAATGTCGGCACGGCGGCAGATGGCGGGCAGGTCTTTGGAACGCGAGTGGGCGATGGTGACGGTGGCGTTGGCTTTCTTGGAAACTAACAAAAGCGCCATCGGTTTGCCGACGATCATGCTGCGGCCGATGATGACGGCTTCCGCGCCGCTGGTGGCAATGCCGGCCACTTCGAGCAACTTCATGCAACCGGCGGGCGTGCAGGGGACAAATCCGCTAGGGTCTTCGAGTGCGAGTTTGGCGACGTTTTCCGGATGGAAGCCATCGACGTCCTTGCGCGGATCGATGGCGCGGATAATGGCTTCCTCATCGATGTGCTTGGGCGGCGGTGACTGGACGAGGATGCCGTGGATGGCGGGGTCTGTATTTAAGTCACGGACGACTTGCAGCAGTTCCTCCTGGTTGGTTTCCGCCGGGAGTTCGATCTTGCGCGAGTGAAAGCCGAGCTCGCCGCAGGTGCGGACCTTGGAGCCGACATAAACCTTGGATGCGGGATCCTCGCCGACGAGCACCACGGCAAGACCGGGAGTGATGCCTTTGGCTGTTAGATCGGCGGCTTCGGAGCGGCATTCGTCGAGCACGGCGGCTGCAACGGCTTTACCATCGAGGATGCGGGGAGTTTGCATGAAATTTTGGATGTTGGATGTTGGATGTTGGATGGATTCACGCGTCGTCGGTGCCTTGGATCATGAGTTTTTCGATTTTCAGGCGTTCGTTTTCGAAAGTGTCCGGATCCACGCCGCGGGTAAGGCGGATGGGTTCGGCGAAGATGACTTCCACGCGGCTGAACGGCTTGGGGATGACAAAGCGGTCCCAGGTTTTCAAGCGCCATGCGGAGGAGAAACGGACGTGGATGGGAATGATCGGCGCGCCGGTGGATTCCGCCAGCTTAATGACGCCGGGTTGCATCTGGTAGCGCGGGCCCCGCGGGCCATCGGGCGTGACACAAATGTCGAGGCCTTCCTGCAGGGCGCGCTTCAGGCCGACGAGCGCCGCCACGCCGCGGCGAGAAGATGAGCCACGCACGGAGCCGAGTCCGAAGACGGCCATCGCTCGGGCCACCATGTCGCCATCGTGGCTGGCGCTGGTGAGAGCGACGGTCTTGCGATGGCCGAAACAGAGGCGGTTCCATGCAGGAGGCACGCAGAAAAAGCGGTTGTGCCAAAGCGCGTAGATGACCGGCGGCATCGCGCTGGCGGATCCGCCGATGCCGCAAAGGTCGCGCACTTCCATACGCAGTGTGGCGGCGAGCAGTTTCATCGTCCATCCGGCAAGCGTACCAAGCATCGCGGACTTGCGGCTGGCGCGGATTTCACTATCTTTTTTGGAACTCATCGGAAGCGGGAAACGTATGGCTCACAGAAAACCCGCGGGATGCAGGGTGTCGACGAGGTATTGCTGGCGGGATATCATTTCCTGATAGAGCTCATGGGTTTGCGGATCCGGATCGCAGCGTAATTCCGGGTCTCCGGCGACTAGATATCTGGCGATTTCCTCGAAGCCGAGCGATTCGCCGCAACCGTGGAAAAACGCCACCGCAGCCTGCATGGCGGCTCCCACCGCAGCTCCCTGCCGGCTTGAGACCGGAACCACAGGCGCGCCTAAAGCGTCCGCCATGAGCCGGCGCGTCACCGGGCTGGCGGCGGCTGGACCTAACAGGCGGATCTCCGGCGGTTCGAAGCCGAGTTCCCGCAGGCGGCTCATGGCATAACCTATGCCGAGAGCCACGCCCTCGGCGGCGGCGCGGGCCATGTGGGCCGGGGTGAAGTTTCCCGGAGTCATGCCGTGAAGCACGCCGGTTCCATCCGGCAG
>RPOS01000255.1 GCA_003820635.1 Verrucomicrobiaceae bacterium
GTACCACGAAGTCCGCATTCTCAAGAAGTTCAAGTCACAAGACACCGAGGCCACGCTATACGGCACCGCTGTGCATAAAGCATTCGAAGACTACATCCGGGACGACACGCCGTTGCCCGCGCAGTTCAAGATGTTTGAGCTGTTCGTAGCGCCGCTGAAGAAAGTTAAAGGCGACGTGCTGTGCGAACAAAAGATGGCCATCCGTGCCGATTTCACACCGTGTGACTTTTTCGATAAGGCTGTATGGTTCCGAGGCGTGCCCGACTTCTTGGCGATCAACAAGACCAAAGCCCGAGTAGCGGACTACAAAACCGGGAAGTCTGCGCGCTTTGCAGACCCCGACCAGCTAGAGCTGATGGCGGCAATGGTCATGGCGCACTACCCAGAAGTGCAAACCGTGTCCGGCATCTTGTTGTTTGTGGTGGCCGCGAAAGTAGTTAAGTCAGAATATACGCGAGCTGACCTCCCGAACATCTGGTCAAAGTGGGCGGGACGCGCTAGTATGATCGAGTCAGCAGTGGAACACGGTGCGTGGGGGGCGAAGCCCTCCCCATTGTGTCGCTTCTGTCCGGTAAGCAACGAGGCATGCGAGCATCGGTAGGGCTCTGGACCCTAGCCAACGGTGGGATAAAACCGTGGCAGTTGTAGGCAGGTTCCTCCCTAGGAATCTCCCCTGCTGATACAACGGACACTCCGGAAAGACGGGGCGCACTCTTCCTTGGAGCTGTCATGGCCGCAAAACCACGTAATTACAAGCGTGAATACGAGTTGTATCAGGGCACCCCGGAGCAGTTGAAGAAGCAATCCGAGCGCCATAAAGCTCGCCGTGCGTATGTAAAAGCGAACGGCCCTGTGCCTGCCAGCATGGACATTGACCACGTGAAGCCTTTGAGCAAAGGCGGCACCAGCAAACTAAGCAATCTACGGGCTGTGCCCAAGTCGAAGAACAGAAGCTTTGCGCGTACCAGTACGAACAAAGTCAAATAACGCAGGCTTACAGTTAGGGAAGTTGCATGCAGATCGTGGAGAACCGCGCACTGCTCTTTGTCACGCGCAAAGCAGATCAGATTAAAGCCCTGATTCCGAAGTCGCACATCATCGAGCGCAATGGCGCGTTGGCAAAGATACTCGTCAACTGGGGCCCGGACGAGGTGCAGATTCTGCGCAACCTCAAGATCAAAGCGCCGCCGCATCCCATACTGGGTACTTACGATTGGCCCGGCGTCTACACGCCGTTCGAGCATCAGCGCACCACGGCTGCGTTTCTGGCCACACACCCACGGTGTTTTTGCTTTAACGAGCCCGGCACAGGCAAGACTAGCGCTGCCGCATGGGCAGCTGACTACCTCATGAACAAAGGCCGCGTGAAGCGCGTGCTGGTGATCTGCCCGGTGTCGATCATGGACACCGCGTGGCGGGCGGACTTGTTCCGTACGGTGATGCACAGGACAGTGGCGATTGCCACAGGGGACAGAAGAAAACGCGAGGCCGTAATCGCGGGGAACTACGAAGTCGTCATTATCAATTTCGACGGCGTAAAGGTAGTCACTCCGGCACTCGCGGCAGGAGAATTCGATCTTATCATTGTCGACGAAGCCAATGCAGTAAAAAGCGTATCGACTGACCGCTGGAAGGCGCTCGCCTCGCTCATTCGCGCCGATACTCGGCTGTGGATGATGACCGGCACACCGGCCTCTCAGTCGCCGCTCGACGCGTACGGGCTAGCTAAGTTGGTCAATCCTGACAACGTACCTCGATTCTTTGGGGCATGGCGCGATAAAGGCATGACCAAGATCACGCAATACAAATGGGTGCCACGTAATGACTCTCAGACTATTGTGCATGACGCGCTACAGCCGGCTATTCGGTTCACGAAAGAAGAGTGCTTGGACCTGCCCGATCTGCTCTATGCGACCCGGGAAGTGCCCCTTACACCGCAGCAACAGAAATACTACAACGCCATCAAGCAAGAGATGATTACTCGGGCTGCCGGAGAAGAGATCACGGCGGCTAATGCCGCTGGCATGCTCAACAAGCTCCTGCAAATCTCGGCTGGGTGCGCGTATACCGACTCCAAAGAAGTCATTCAGTTTGACATCAAGAACCGTCTGGCGGAGCTGGTCAGCATCATCGAGCAAACCGACCGCAAGGTGTTGGTGTTCGTGCCATTCCGGCACGTGATCGACATGCTGCGCGACGAGCTTACCGCCTTCACCGTAGACACTATCCACGGCGGCGTAGCCGCAGGCGCTCGGGCGGATATTATCAAACGCTTCCAGACCCAAGACAGCCCGCAGGTGTTGCTGCTGGTGCCGCAGGCCACAGCGCATGGCATCACGCTTACCCGCGCCGATCAGGTGGTGTGGTGGGGGCCGGTGTCGTCCACCGAGATGTACCTGCAAGCCAACGCTCGAGCGCACCGCCAAGGCCAGACACGCAACGTCACGGTCACGCACCTGCAAGGCAGCCCCGTCGAGAAACGAATGTACGCCATGCTTCAGAACAAAATCGACTTGCATCAATCGCTAGTTGACCTGTATAAACAGGAGATAAGTTAACTGTGTTAATACCAAGGAGACCACGATGGACGCTGCGAAATTAGTACAAGTTTATTTGAAGATGCGAGACGCTAAGGAATTGATGGTACGAGAGCACGAGACGAAGCTATCCGAACTGACCGCACAGATGGAAACGATTGAACAGGAACTTTTGGAAATCTGCAAAGCCACAGGACAAGACGGCGGCAAGACCACGTACGGGTCTTTCTCCAAGACGATCAAGACGCGCTATTGGACAAACGATTGGGACAACATGTATGGATTCATCAAGGAAAACGATGTGCCGCAGATTCTCGAACGACGAATCCACCAAGGAAATTTTAAGGAATTCATGGAAGCAAACCCTGATAAGCTGCCAGTCGGCTTGAACGTTGACTCGAAGTACAGCATCACTGTACGTCGGGCAAAGTGACGCCTATACCCAATTAACCAAAAGGAACAACCATGAGCAATCTGACTCTATTCAATTCCGGCGTATCCCTGCCTGACTACCTGCGCAACGAAGACGACATCACCAAGTCACTGGCGGGGCAAAGCAACTCCAAAACCATCTCCATCAAAGGCGGCGTGTGGCGCATGGTGTCCGGTGGCGAGGAGATTGCCCGCAACGAAGACCGTGCCATGAATGTCGTGATCGTGGCCGCTGCCAAGACTAATTCCCGTACGTTCTTCATCGGCAAATACGAAGAAGGCAAAGACGTGGGTCCGACTTGCTGGTCTGCCGATGGTGTTAAACCCAACGAAGAAGTGCCTGCCGAGCAGCGTCAGTTTGATAATTGCGCCAACTGCCCGCAGAACATCGAAGGCTCCGGCGACGGCAAGACCCGCGCCTGCCGCTTCAGCCGTCGCTTGGCTGTGTCCCTTGAGAACGACATCGGTGGTGACGTCTATCGCCTGCAACTGCCAGCCAAGTCTATCTTCGGCAAGCCGGTTGATGGCAAGATGAGCCTGCAAGCCTATGCCAACTTCCTGTCCGGTCACGGTGTGCCGATCAGCGGCGTGGTGACTGAGATGCGTTTCGATACTGCCGAGGCTGTGCCGGTGCTGCGCTTCAAGGCCGTGCGTCCGCTGACTCGCGAAGAGTGGGAGTTGTCGAAAGCTTCAGGTGTTTCTGAGGAAGCCCGCCGAGCAATCGAGTTCAAGTTTGCGGTCAAAGCTGACAAGACCCCGGCACTGCCCGTCGCGTTCACGCAGAGCCCAGCAGCAGTTGAGGTGGCAAAAGTAGAGAGTTCTATCGAAGAAGTAGTAGAACCGGTTAAAAGGACCAAGAAAGTAGTTGTTCCTGACGTACCCACAGATAAGCCGAATGTTTCGGATATTCTGAGCGACTGGAGCACGGACGACGATGAGTGATTCACGCGGGTATAGCACAGCGCTAGTACAGCAAGTGGCTGCGGCTGACCCGTCGTTGCCGACTATCCGCCTAGCCAAAGTGTGCATTGACCGAGGCGTCTCGGTCTGGGAGGTGTCGCGAAAGCTAGGCGTTAGTCGGCCTATCATCTATCAGTGGTTTCGTGGGAAAGTAACCCCTCGAACCAAGCATTTAGAACAGATTCTTATTTTGGTTTCTCAACTTGAGTCGGCATAATCAGTATCGAGGCTAGGCTGCGCTGATCCCGTAGCGACGAGGCGGACCACGGGGCCGCCGCCTCACCTTTTCCCCGCTAACCGAATCCCGTGTGAGGCTACGTGAGCACCACCTTCCTAGACGCCATACTGCCGTCTGCTGGTACGTATTGTGTTGCACGTATCAACAGCAAAAATAAAAAAGCAGTCCAACATAGGTTTTGCAGTACCAAAGAAGAAGCATCTCAAGCAGCTCAGGAGATGAACAAAGAGTTCTGGAATGTGTATGTGGCAATGGCTACGTACGCAGACCCTGCGGCAGGTCGCACTGCCGCAAATGCAGTTGAGATGAAGTGCCTGTTCCTTGAGCTCGATAGCCATGACGGCGTGCCGTATGCGACGCCATCCGAGGCCAGCAAGGCGCTTAAAAAGTTTGTCGTAGACACTGGCCTGCCCAAGCCCACAATCGTGTTCTCAGGGCGCGGGGTGCAGGCATACTGGGCATTCACCGAGCCTGTTCCGATTGCGGAGTGGGTGCCGGTCGCACGGGCGCTCAAGGCGTTCTGTTTCGCCCACGGTCTGAAGATCGACCCGCAGGTGAC
>RPOS01000256.1 GCA_003820635.1 Verrucomicrobiaceae bacterium
GCCGGCATCGGCCTGCTGGATGTGGTCATCACCGTCGCTCCGCTGTTAGGCCTGCTCGGCACCGCCTCCGGATTGGTGGTGATTTTCCAAGGCCTGAGCGACGCCGCAGATCATCTGGCCATCGCCCGCGGCATCGCCGTGGCGCTCAACACCACCATCTTCGGCCTCGCCATCGCCGTGCCCTGCGTCGTCGCCCACGGTTATTTCACCCGCCGCATCGAGGTTCTCACCGCGCGGTTGGAATCGCTCCTCGCGGACCTCGCCCACGTCTGCCAGCGCAGCGGAAACAAAGGCTGACCTGCCATGCACTTCCACCGCATCCACCGCAAGCGCGCCGAGGTGCCGATCGTCCCGATGATCGACATCCTCTTCATCCTGCTCGTCTTCTTCATCGTCTCCACCACCTTCAAGAAACCGCGGGAAATCCTCCGCATCGAGCTGCCCACCGTGCGCGAAATCCCGTCCGACACCGTCAGCGACCCGCGCTCGGTCATCGCCGTGGACGCGCTGGGCAACATCACGCTCGATTCGCTCAAAGTCCCCGAAGGCCTGCTGGAATCCTACCTCGCCGCCTATCAGAAACAGAACCCCGGCCGCAAACTCGAGCTCGAGGCCGACAAGAAACTTCCGCTCGAGCGCCTGCTCCACGTCTGGGACGCCCTCACCAAAGCCGGCATCCCCATCAAGGACGTCCCCGCCCGCATCAAGATCCGGGAGGAAGAACGTTAGATGCGCGCCCACCGGCGCGGTTCGCTGCAGCACATGTTAGGCTTTCGAATTATCATCTGGGTCTTGGATTGCTGGAATTGGAGGACTCTGCGTCGAAGTCAGGCGACAATGGATCGAGACGTTCGTAATGGCCGTGGATGCTCAGGCCGACGAATCCCAAAGCCACAAGACCGAAGGCATACAACCAATTGTAGATCATCGCGCCTTCAAAGTTGCTGTTTGAGTCGTCTGCGGATGCTGATCCATCTGGCAAGGGTGTGCTCGGATGAGGCATTGGCATACTGAGCGTAGTAGAGCCTCGAACTTGATCTCTCACGTTCGAGAGTAGATACAGTGCTCCTAGGATGATGAGGACGATGGATGCTTTCTTCATATCTGCCGAGCATTGAAATTAAGCCGCGTGCGGCATTTGTCCTGTACCGACCGCGCGCGGCGTATCCCGTGCAAATGCGGCACGGAAGGGTGCTTCTACGCGAGGTGCGTTCATGGAGCGGTTTAAATCTCCATGGAGAACCCGCCAAGCAGGAACAGCGGCGGCATCTGGCAGACCGCTGGATTTGCGGATGGCCCGCTTGCATGCCGGGCCTGCGTGGTCCACTATCGCTTCGCGACTGCATGGCAACTCCCGAAACATCCGGCAACGAAGGCAAGGCCCCATGGGAAACCAAGCCGGATCCATCCGGCAGGCACCTCGTGCGCCGGGCGCTGCCATGGCTTGGCGCGTTGCTGCTGCTGGCGCTCATCGCGTGGGGCCTGTGGCCAAAACCCATCGTCATCGAAACCGGCGTGGTCGCACGCTCGCCGCTCACGGTGCGCGTTTCGGAGGAAGGAAAAACCCGCGTGCGCAACCGCTACGTCGTCGCCGCGCCCGTGGCGGGGAAAATGCGCCGCGTGCCGCTCAAGCCCGGCGACGCCGTGGAGGCCGGCAAAACCCTGCTCACGGCCATCGAGCCGGTCGCCGCGCCGCTGCTCGATCCGCGGGCGCGGTTGCAGGCGGAGGCCGTGGTTTCCCTGCACGAGGCGTCCCGCAAAAGGGCGCTGGAAGCGCTGGAAGCCGCGCGAACCGCCCTCAAATTCTCCGAGGCCGACCGCGACCGGATGCGTTCCGTGAAACAGGACGGCACCATTTCGGATTCCGACCGCGACCGCATGGAGGCGGAGGCCTCGATCAAGGCCGCGGAAGTCCGCGCGGCGGAGTTTTCGCTGCAAGTCATCGACTACGAACTCGCCCAGGCCCGCGCCGTGCTGGAGCGCCCGGATGTCAGCACGGCGGGCAATTTGGTGGAAGTGAGATCCCCGGTTTCCGGCAACGTGCTCAACGTGATGCAGGAAAGCGAAACCGTCGTCACACCGGGCATGGCCATCCTTGAGATCGGCGATCCGGCGGACATAGAGATCGAGGCGGAAATCCTCTCAAGAGACGCCGTTTCCATCCGGCCCGGCGACTCGGTGGAAATCGAGCAATGGGGCGGCGAGGCACCGCTCAAGGGCCGCGTGCGCCGGATCGAGCCCGCCGCGTTCACCAAGATATCCGCGCTCGGTGTGGAGGAGCAGCGCGTGATCGTGCTGAGCGACCTGATCGATCCGCCGGAAGCCGCCCGCGCGCTCGGCGACCGCTACCGCGTGGAAGCCCGCGTGGCGGTGTGGCATGCGGACGATGTGCTGGTGGCTCCATCAGGTGCCCTGTTCCGCGAGGGCAACGCCTGGAAAACATTCATCTATCAGAACGGCCGCGCCCGCCTCACCGCCGTTGAAGCCGGCCATTCCGACGGACGGCTTGCCGAGATTCTTTCCGGTCTCAAACCGGGCGACAAGGTCCTGCTGCATCCGCCGGACACCGTGAAAGACGGCTCGGCGGTGAGGAATCGGGAATGACGGGCCAGGGTTTTTGCCGGTGTTTCGGCTGAGGCGGCCGCACGAAACGGGCCCCCAAACACATGAAGGCCATCTCCGCCGCACAAGTCCAAGCCGCCCTGAGATAACCAACCCTCATCGACGTCTTAGGAGAAGCCTGCCGGGTAGTCTTCCGGATGGATTGCATGCGATCCGGCATGTATGGTCAGCGCGGTCAACGCTCAAGCTTTCACCGGTCCGGTCCGAAGATTTCGTCGCCGTATTGCTGGCGGAGGAAAAGCAGGTCCGGCGCGTCCTTTTCGCGGTAAGTTTTTTCCTTCATGCGCCAGAGCAGGCGCGGCGAGGCGAAGGGGATCGGAACGCCATCAATGGTGCGAATCACAGAATCCTTGATGGCTTCCTCGTAGCCGATGCCACAAGCCGAGGCCATCAGGTCCACGCAGATTTCATCTCCGACCCGGATCACGCTGTATTGGGACACCTCGCCGGGCAGGAGTTCCTTCACCGCTTGGTCGGGCAGGATTTCGAGAGCTTGATAGACGAGCGCTTCGTTTTCCAGGGAGGTATCGATCACGAAATCGATGTCCATGGTGGATCGCGGATAGCCTGAAGTGATGACGGCAAATCCGCCGATCACAATGTAACGGGCTCCCAATTCATTGAGCCGTGCGCACAGTTTCACGAAGTCCTCCTGCGTCGGTGCGCGGGAAATCAGTTCTTCGCCTTCGGGCCCATGGTCATCATCCATTGATCTGCCTCCTCATGGGTGCGGAACCGGAATACGCCGCGCCGTGGCAACTTGTGCCCGGATGCGGCAAACAGGCCGGTTGCCAGTTGGTTCATGTCGCTTGCAACCCGCAGCGGATCCACCGGCGGCTTGCGGCGGCCCACCTGCTTGCCGATGGTTTCCTCAAGGTTGATGACCGTGCGGGGCTTGTTCACGGTGGGAAGCTAGCACTCCTATTCCGGAGTGGCGAGCGCTCGTTTCATCACGCCACCAGCGCCTTGGTGCTGCGGCATACCGCTCTAATCATGTAGATCAGCCAATGGTACGGGCCGGCTTGACACCCGGAATAACCTCTCAGGTATGCGTGATTATGCCCATGTTCGGGTTGGTTTTTTGGGCTATGATCCGGTGTCGGATGGACGTTCACAGCACCTGCCAGAACATCTGATTATCAAAGGCTTGGGAATTTGGACCGCGCCCGCCAGCACATGCAGGGGTTTGTTTGCGGGGGTAGGTTGGAAGATTCCGAAAATTCACCCTCTCCCATGAGCATCCCCAACCTCCGATTCCGACCCCTGTGGCCGCCACGCACCGGTTCCAACCCGCCACCGGATGCCGCCCCCATGCGCCCGGAAATCCTCCATCTGGACGGCAGCCACCTCGTCTGGCGCGACGTCCAGCGCCCTACGCCCGGGGCACCACGGCACCCGGTCACGTGGGACATCCGCCACAACCACGAGTCCCTGGTCCTCCACGCCGATCTCGACCGGCAGGGCGACCTGCGCCCGGTCGATTTCCGGGAAGTCCGTTGTCGGCTCAACGAGGTGCTGGTCCCGGAATATGACCTGGGCATTCTTCTGCGCTACCACCGCGACCGGCTCCGGCAGTCGCTCCTCTGGCAGCGCAACCTCGCCGCCTGCGATCCGCACATGCCTGTGCCCGAATACGATGAGGAGGCGGGTGCTTGGACATTCTCCACCTCCAAGGCCGGCGGCGATCCCATCCGCGGTTACCCGCTCGACCTCCCGGTGTTGCGGCCCTCCACCAACGGAATCATGGCGGACCGCAGCGAGGAACGGCTGTGGATCGCCTACCGCAGCCGCCTGCGCCAGTGGGCGGAATCCCTCGGCTTCGACACCGGGCTGCCCATGCGGCACCAGATCTGCCGGGCACGCGTCTTCCACTACTGGCCCATCCGCGAATGCCGCGAGCTGTTCACCTCCGCCCCGCCCTTCGCAGCGGTCTTCGGCACGCCGGGCCTGGTGCCGGAGTTGGAGGATTTGGCCGACGGCCACTGGCGGGAAACCGTCACCCGCCTCGCCCGCCTGCCGCGCCGGGAATGGATGGAGCGTCTGGGCCTGCCACCCACCCGGC
>RPOS01000257.1 GCA_003820635.1 Verrucomicrobiaceae bacterium
ATCAATGACGAGTTTGTCCGCACCGATCGCCTTCACCAGCGCATCCAGCGTTTCTGATAGAAATTCCCCATCCGCATCAAACAAGGCCGAGGTGACGATCACATGGCTCGCCCCGGCATCCAGCCACTCCTGCGCGTTCCCCGCGGAAATTCCGCCGCCGATTTGCAGTCCGCCCGGCCAAGCGGAGAGCGCCTCGCGGGCCGCGGCGTCATTGCCGGGCCCGAGCTTGATGACATGCCCGCCGGTCAGCCGGTCGTTTCGGAATGTTTCCGCGAACCACGCGGGCGGCTTGTCCGAGACGAAATTCTCCGTTGGTTCCGAGCCATCGTCCCGCAGACTGCCGCCAACGATTTGTTTCACTTTTCCCTGGTGGAGGTCGATGCAAGGGCGGAAGCGGGTCATGGCGCAACCATCATGGAGTGTTGGCGTCTCGCCAACATTCTTTTTTACAGCGCCAGTGTGGACGAGGCACCTGTGTTCCTTGATTTTCCGCGTGACCTGCAGTCTCGTGAAAGGCATTTTCCGGCCACCAATCCACACTGCCATGGGAAACTTCGCCGCTTTCGAACAAAAAATGACCGCCGCCGGGATGGGAGACGCCGCGATCCGCGCCTTCCGCCGGAATTACGAATCCCTGCTGCGGAATGAAAGCGGCATGATCCCCGAGGAATGCATCGCGCCCGCAACGGGCCTGGCTTCACTGGAAAGTCTGGCCGGTGTGGTCCCGGCGGACGCCGCATTGCTCGCGCAAGCCGTCGTCATCAAGCTCAATGGCGGTCTGGGCACCAGCATGGGCCTGCAGGGGCCTAAAAGCCTGCTCGCCGTGCGCGATGGCGTGAATTTCCTCGATCTGATGGTGCGCCAGATCCTCGACCTTCGCAAAACCAGCGGCGCGCCCGTCCGTCTGCTTTTGATGAACAGCTTCAGCACCAGCGGGGACACACTGGCCCATCTCCAGCGCTATCGCGGCGAGGGTCTGGCGGATGCCGCCGAGGTGGAGTTGATGCAAAACCAGATTCCCAAGATCGATGCTGCGACCATGGAACCGGTCTGCTGGCCGGCCGATCCCACACTTGAATGGTGCCCGCCCGGTCACGGCGATCTTTACCCGGCACTCGTCGGCAGCGGTTGGCTCGACCGCCTGCTCGCCGAGGGTGTTAGATATGCTTTTGTTTCCAACTCGGACAACCTCGGAGCGATTCTGGATCCCGCCATCCTGCGACACTTCGCGGATTCCGGCGCGCCGTTTCTCATGGAAGTGACACGCCGCACCGCCGCCGACCGCAAGGGTGGCCACCTTGCGAAACGAAAGGCGGATGGACGCCTGCTTCTCCGCGAGGTGGCCCAATGCCCGGACGCCGATCTCGATGCATTCCAAGACATCGACCGCCACCAATACTTCAACACCAACAGTCTCTGGCTGCGCCTCGATCTATTGAAAGAACAACTCGCAGCGGACGATGGCGTGCTGCCGTTGCCGATGATCCGCAACAACAAGACCGTCGATCCGCGCGACAAGAAATCCACGCCCGTCATCCAGCTTGAAAGCGCGATGGGCGCGGCGATCGAGTGTTTTGACGGATCCACCGCCATCGACGTGCCGCGCAGCCGTTTCGCCCCGGTGAAAACCACCGGCGACCTTCTCGCCCTGCGCTCGGACGCTTACGAGGTTCTCGAAAACGGCCAGGTCCGCCTGCACGCCTCGCGGCAGGGCAAGCCCCCCGTCATTGCCCTCTCGGACGAATACAAACTCGTCGATTCCATCGAATCGCTCGGTGTGCCGAGCCTCATCGGCTGCGGCAGCCTCAAGGTCAGCGGTCCCGTCCGCTTCGCGCCGGGCGTCGTCATCGAGAACGATGTGCAAGTGACCAACTCCGGCACGGAAACCAGGACCGTGCCCGCCGGAACCTACCGCGATCAATCCTTGGTGCCCTGAGTGGCGCGCCGGATTAGGCCATGCCGTGAACGGTGTCCGCTTCGAGATAGCTTCCCTCGGTCCATTCGTTCCACGCGTTGATGGTGACCATCGTTTCACCCGCCACCGGAGCCACCACGTCGAGTGCGCGGCGGATGGCATTTTCAAAGGCCTCGGGCGTGTTGTTGCGCAGCACGTTGGAAAACGGATCATCGGCGCTCAGATCCCACGGCAGCGAGGGATCGGTGCGGGCGCCGGGGTTCCAGCCCATCGACACGTTCGGGAAAACCGGAATCGGGCAGGCATCAAGTGCGGCTTCATACATCGAGAAATAGGGCAGGCCGCCGATCCTGAAGTAGTGCGGATGCGAGAAATAGCGCTCGCAGGCATGTGCGGCGATGCGGTCGAGCGTTTCCGGAGTCACCGGGCCCGGATACAATTTCTCCGGCGCGGCATCGGGCCGGGCGGGAAAGATGTCGAGCCAGTCGTGGTTCACCCACATCAGCGAGAAGCGCAGGCCCTTCGGATTCGGCGCGCCAAGGAAGCCCTCATCGAGCGCACGGGAAAGGAACGGCCCGTCATCATCATGATACCAATCGAAGATAAAATGGCCGACGCTGTGATTGGCCGCCGACGGTTTATCGCAAGATCTGGCAGGAATGAGCCGTGCGCTGGTAGCACCATTTCACGCGCCGGTTTTTCCCGCCCAATGCCAGAGCCCGGGATCGAGTTCCTGGCGGGCGGCCTTGGCCAGTGCGGCGGCGTCGGCTTCCTCGCGGAGCACGGCAAACATGGTGGAGCCGGACCCCGCCAGCAGCGCGGCGGCGCATTCGTCGCGTGTCAGCAGCCATTGTTTGAGTTCTGCCAGGAAACGGTGCTTTTCGAATACCGGGCGCTCCAGGTCGTTGACCAACCCGGTGCCCTCAATGTCCTGCGTGGCATAGAGGATGCCCGGGAGTTCCTTCGATCCGCCCCAGCGGCCGTAAGCATCCGGCGTGGGCACCCCAAACGCGGGCTTGAGAAGCAGCACCCGCAGCGCGGCAGGCGAGGGGACGCTGGCGATGATTTCACCGCGCCCGGTGCAACGGGCGGCTCCGGGTTTGAGAAAAAACGGGATGTCCGAGCCCAGCGCCGCCGCGATTTCGTGAAGCCGCTTCGCGCCGAGTTTGCCCTCGTGGAGTTGGTCGAGCCCGAGCAACGTGGTGGCTGCGTCGCTGCTGCCACCGCCGAGGCCTGCGCCGTGGGGAATCGCCTTCTTCAGAGTGATGGCGAACTTGCAGGAAATGCCGGCCGCCGCCTCGTAAGCGCGCACCGCCTTGACCACCAGATTGGCTTCATCGGCCGCCAGTGTGGAATCGTCGCAGTGAAATGAAAATGCGCCGGCTTTCTGGAATCCGATCTCATCCGCCAAGCCCGGCAGTTTCACCATTAGGGTGTCGATCTCGTGGAATCCGTCATCGCGCTTGCCGATGACACGCAGCGAAAGGTTGAGCTTGGCGGGGGCTTTCAGGGTGAGAGTGCTCATGGCGGGGAATCATCGCGGACAATCAAGGCCATCATGCGGCCGGTTTTCCCAAGCTCCTTGCGGTAGCTGTAAAACCGCACGGAATCTGACGCGGTATTGAGCCCGCAGTCGATGAAATTTCCCACTCCGGCGCGGACTGCCTGACGCCCGATCTCGGCGGCGAAATCCACCTCGTAGTCCGGCGGGCGGATGCACGGGCCAAGCACCGCGGTCACGTCCTGCGGGCGGGTGCCGAAGTTTTCCGCCATTTGGTCGAGCGCTTTGTCCAAAATCTCCGACTCCGTGCCCTTCTTGCCGGAATGCAGCAAGCCGATCGCGCCGCTTTTCCGGTCCGCCAGCCAGAGCGCCCCGCAATCGGCCACGTAAATCGCCAGCACCACACCGTGCCCGGCGGTGATCAAGCCATCCACGCCGGGCACGACGGGCAGGCCATCCGGCGCGAGGCTTTGTGGGCTGCCCGGCACCAGGGCCACGGCATTTCCATGCACCTGCTCGGCGCGCCACCAGCTGCTGGCATTTGCCGCGAAGCGGGTGATCGCCGCCTCATGAAACGGCCGCAACTGCCGCATCGCCTCGTCGCGGTCGCCGGTGATTGGCAGGTCCGGCACGCGCTCGATCCACCCGGCACGCACGCCGGGCAGCGCATTGATTGCATCCAGAAATGGGAACGCCTCCGTCACCGGGGGGGATGGTGACGGAGGCGGGTGGGATTCGCCAAGTGGGATCTGGCGGATCAGGTGGTTTTCCCTGCGATCACGCGATGGCACGGCCCTGGATGGCCCGCTTCGTGTGCTCGACGGCTTCAGCCTGGTCTTCGTCCATGCCGGCCAGGATTCCGGCAAGGTCGCTCGCGATCTCCTTGCGCATCTTGGAAACGAGTTCGACTCCCTTCGCGGTGATGCGCACCATGATCTTGCGACGATCTTCGGCGGCGTGGATACGCTCGACATAGGCCAGTTTCTCCAGACGATCGACCAGACCGGTGGCGGCCGCGGTCGAATGACCCATTTTCTTGGCGATATCCGACATCGTCAGATAATCCTCGCTAGAGAGGTAGGTCAGCAGGAAGAACTGTGGAAACGAGACGTTGCCTTTGTTGAGTTCGGTGG
>RPOS01000258.1 GCA_003820635.1 Verrucomicrobiaceae bacterium
CCAAACAAACTCTTTGCGGAAATATGTCCACGTATTTGCAGGAGGAGAACTCGATTGAGTTCGCCAGATGAAAGGAAGCTGGAATTCCGCCGATGGGGCGAGATTCATGGGTGGCGGAGAGGTCATCAGCAGTTGGGATTGGTTGCGTTGATGTTGCGATTTTCCACCCGGTTCAGCAAGCAGGTCCAGCCCATAATTTCCGCACCTGTTGCATCAAACAACCCAATGTCACGGAATCGCCCATCCAGCCCGGCGAAAGCCCGGCACCTCCCAAGCGCGGATACACGCACTTTACCCGGAGCTAGAGCGTCTTACCCTGCACCCACTCACCTTCGATATGGATGCTTTTGGGGATGTCAGGAACCCCGAGGTTGTTCTGCTGGAGCTGTTCCACCACCAAATCCACGGCGCAGGCACCCACCTTGCGGGTCCTCTCGAAAATGCCCGAGACAGCGCCGCCTTTGTCGATCATCGAAAGGTTGGCATAAGCAACATCGTTCGGTGCCTTGAGCCCGAGTTGGGCCATCCACTCTTCCACCACATAGCCCGTGCAGAGGATGACCTCCGGTTGACACTTCAGATACCAAGCTTGGAATTCCTGAAGGGTAGGAGCGCGCTTTTCCTGGGGATGAACGAGCAGCGGCACCCGTTGTTTGTCCGGAATCGTTGACTGATAGAGCAGAAAGCGGGAGGAATAACTGAAGCTCGCAAAGCGGTCGGCATCAGGGAAAATGGCATAGCCGATTCGGTTATAGCCGCGTTTCATGATTTTTCTCAGGGCAAGGCTCATGAACTGCAAATGCCAACCCGAACAATGGTGAATGTGCGGTTTCGAGAGCGGGTAGCCCACCGTAGCCGCCGCCAGACGCGAAAAATCCATGGTGACGTGACCCATGGCATCGGGGAGCGGGGTGATGATGACTCCCCGGATCCCTCGAGCCCGCAGGATGCCGTTGAATTTCGCGGCGGTCATCCGCGGCTGGCGACGCCAGATGACGTCAAGACCGTACCCCAGTTCCGCAGCCTGCTCCCTGGCCCCATGATAAAACTCTGTCCAGTGGTTGTGCTCGTCGAGATTGAGAGGAAAACTGGTGATATACCCCAACGTTGAGACGGTGGGGGAAATCCTGCTCTTGCGAATCTGCGCGGTCAGCGTCGAGACCAAGGGATTCGTTTGGTAACCGAGCTTTTTGGCGGCAGCCCTGACCTCCTTTTTCGTCTGCGCGGAGATCAGCGGGTGGTTTGCCAAGGCCCGGGAGACCGTCGAACGGGAAAACCCCGTGAGCTTGGCGATTTGATTCTGGGAAACTGCCATGGGGTTGCTGAAATCAAGATTCGAAATAAACTCCTTGGTTTCAAGCGCAATCAAGATCACCGCTCCACAAAACATCAATAAAATCAGTTATTTTGACGCGGTCCGACTGCTGCTTGCCTGAAGCGGTCCCGCAAAACGGAGCCAGTGTGCAAGCTATGAGCTGAGGGTTGCAGGGGGTGGTAAAACCACCACCGAACCAATGAAACGAAAGAGAAGAACACACAGTGCCGATTTCAAGGCCCGCGTGGCCCTGGAAGCCCTCAAGGGCGTCAAGGCCATCAATCAGATCGCCCAGGAAGAGGGCGTGCTGCCCGTGCGGGCCAGCACCTGGAAAAAGGAGCTTCAGGGCAAGCTTCCCGCCCTGTTCGAGTCCGGCGCCAAGCAGCGCCACGACGAGGTAAAAGCCGAGCGCGACCTCGCGCGAATGGGCGACTACAACCATGAGCGCATCCACCAGGCACTCGACCATGCCATCCCCCTGGCAACTCTACCGGCCCAACTCCGGTCTTGCCCAAGCGGCCCGACAAAGATGAAAACCAGCTCCGGAATGCGCCCACAAGAACCCGCGGCTCCAACGAGCTTCCGGCGGGCCCATTCTCGCCCGGGAACCTTGTGGACAACTTTCCTCCAAGGGCGGAACCACACCAAACCAAACACCACAAACACCGCCTCCCCGTCCCTCAAGCACCATAGCTAAAATCCGCCCGCCCCTGACTCCGCCCAAGGGACCGCCTCAAACCGCCAGTTCCTACGGGCGATGGGCATGCCGCAGCGCGCCTACCGGAAGCTGCGCAATCCAGGTTAGATTTGCATGGGCAAGCCGCGGATTTCCTGATTTTTCTCTGACGAATCCACCATGAAACGCCGCAATTTCCTCACCACCACGTCGGCCGCTTTGGCAGCCACCGCCCTCTCGGGATGCACCGGAAGCAAGCAAACCACCCTCCGCGTTTATTCGTGGGCGGATTACCTCGATCCGGAACTCGCCGAGCGTTTCGAGAAAGAAAACTCGTGCAAGCTCCAGATTGACACCTTCGATTCCAATGAGGCGATGTATGCCAAGCTCGCCGCCGGCGCCACCGGCTATGACGTGCTGGTGCCATCCTCCTACATGGTCAAGACCCTCATCCGGGAAAAACGACTCCAACCGCTGGATCACGCGAAGCTGCCGAACCTCAAACACGTGGATGCCGCCTATCTGAAACGCGCGCTGGATCCCGCCATGGCGCACTCCGTGCCCTACATGATGGCACCCACCTGCCTTGCCTGGCTTGGCAGCAAGGTCTCCGATCCGGTGGCTTCCTACCGCATGTTTGATCGCACGGATCTGAAAGGCCGCATCACCCTTCTCGATGACATGCGCGAGGTGCTCGGCGCAGCCCTGCGCTCGCTCGGATTCACACTCAACTCGAAGGATCCCGCACAACTCGCCCAGGCCCGCGACGTGGCAGTGCGCTGGAAGAAGAACATCGCGAAGTTTGACAACGAGCAATACAAGAGCGGCATCGCCTCCGGCGAGTTCCACCTCGTGCAGGGCTACGCCGGCGACCTCTTCCAAGTGGCGGAGGAAAACGAAGACATCGTCATCAAGATCGCCGAAGAAGGCACCGCATTCTCCTGCGATGATCTCTGCATTCCCGGCGACGCCGCGCAAGCGGAGCTGGCCCACCGCTTCATCGACTTCCTCACCACGCCGGATGTCGCCGCGCAAAACATGGAGTTCATCGCCTACCGCGCGCCCAACCAAGGTGCCTATCCACTACTCAGCGAGGACTTCCGCGGCAATGAGGTGCTCTTCCCGACGGACGAGGTTTTCGCCAAGTGCGAACCCATCGACGACCTTGGCGACGCCCTCGCGCTATGGTCGAAAACCTGGGACGAAGTAAAGGCTTCCTGAGCGGAACTACGGCCGCTCCAGCAAGACGTCACCACCGAGAACCACCAGTTCCACGCTGCCCTTGAGCGTCTTGCCGAGGAACGGCGTGTTCTGGGACTTCGATTTCATGAAGTCCTTGGTAAAGGTCGTTTCCTTGTCGGGATCAAACAGGATCAGATCCACCGGCTGGCCTTCGGAGATGGAAACCGCGGGCAGTCCCATCAGGCGGCGTGGTTCGGCGGAGAAACGTTTCACTAACAGATCCCAGCCGAATTTCCCGGTGGCGATGAAGTGGTGGTGCAGCGAGACCAGCGCGGTGTCGAGGCCCGTGATTCCGTTAGGTGCGCTGACGAAATCCTGCGATTTCTCAAACGGCGTGTGCGGTGCGTGGTCGGTGGCAATGAGGTCGAAGGTGCCGTCGAGCAGGCCTTCTGACAGCGCCTCGTTGTCCGCCCTGGTGCGCAGCGGCGGGTTCATCTTGTAGTGGGTGTCGAAGTCGCCAATGTCCTCGTCGGTGAAAAGCAGGTGGTGCGGCGCGACTTCGGCGGTGACCTTGACGTCGCCGCGTTGTTTCCACCAGCGGATGGTTTCCATGCCGAGCTTGCTCGAAACATGCTGGATGTGGATGTGCGCGCCGGTGGCATGGGCCAGGCGGATATCGCGGTCGATGATGATTTCCTCGGCGCAGGCGGGGCTGCCCTTGATGCCGAGGCGGTAACTCATCGCACCGCAGTTGAGCGCACGCGGACCGGCCAGCTCGGGCACCTCGCAGTGACTGGCGAAGAACATGCCAAACTCGGTGGCGTATTGCATCGCACGGTAAAGCACCGCCGGATCAGCAGTGGTGTCGCCATCGTCGGTGAGCATTCTCACACCCTGCGCCCTCATGCCGTCGATGCCGGCGAGCTCCTTGCCGTGGCGACCCTTGGTGACGCAGCCGGAAGTGTAAACCGGGATGCGGGCGGTGCGTTTGGCGATGTCAAGCACCTGCGCGACGACGGTTCCGGAGTCGATGGCCGGGCTGGTGTTGGGCATCATCACCACGCCGGTGATGCCGCCGTTGATGGCCGCTTCCGCGCCGGTGGCGATGGTTTCCTTGGCCTCGAATCCCGGTTCGCGGAAATGCACGTGGGCATCGAACATGCCGGGCATCAGGATCCGGCCGGCCGCATCGATCACGCGGGCACCATCAGGCGCGGCCAGGCCTTTGCCGATCTGTTGGATTTTGCCATCGGCTAACAAGACATCCGCCTCATTGAGAGCCGACGAATTTTCGGAAGCGATGCGGGCGTTGGTGATGAGGAG
>RPOS01000259.1 GCA_003820635.1 Verrucomicrobiaceae bacterium
CACCCCTACTGGGCCAACTGGTCTGATGTGGCGTGGTATCAGCGTGTCAACGAGCGCTTCCTGAAGAGCTGAGTGACAGTGGCCGCGCGGCGATCACGGTGCGGGCTCCAGAAAGATTCGCTGGTTAGCGCAGGTTTCTTGGTGGGGCGCCGCAGTGTTTTCTGACCAGCTTGTTGAACTGCTGGAGGTCGGTGAAGCCGGTTTCCGCCGCCACGCCCTTGACGCTCAGGTTCGAGTGCCGGAGCAGTTGTTCGGCCCGGCGGAGGCGCTGGAGGCGGTGCCATTCAGCCGGGCCTATCCCGTGTTCCTTGCGAAAGAGTCGGATCAGATGATTGCTGGAGACGCCGCAATGGGCGGCGAGTTGAGGCAGGCGCAGCAACTCCGCCGGGTGATCCTGCATCCAGCGATGAGCGCGCATGAGCGCCGGATGCGGGCCGGCGTTCTCGGGTGTGTTTTCCGGAAACTCCGCCAATGTCCACAGCAGATCCCAAAGCCGCGCGGCGGCTCTCAAGGGTCGCGTGGTGACGCCGTAAACAAACGGCTCCATGGAATTCTTGAAGGCTTCGAAACACGCTCCCAGCCTGAGCCGGGTCGTGACGACGTGGCCACGCAGAACAGCCTGCTGATGTCCGCAGACACCTGGCGGCAACACCTCAAACCCCGCCTCAAACGCGTGATTGACGGGATCCGCGAAGTCTCCGGCTCGCGCAAGGTCTGGGTGCATTATCATTCCGACGGCGATGTCACCCCTCTGATCGACGACCTCATCGAGGTCGGGGTGGATATCCTCAATCCGGTGCAGCCCGAGTGCATGGATCTGGAGGCGGTGGCGGCCCGCTATCAGGACCGGCTTGCCTTTTGCGGCATGATCGGCACCCAGACGACCATGCCATTCGGCTCGCCGGACGACGTGCGCGCCGCCGTGGAGCGCTGTCGCCGCCTGCATGAGAAGGGTGCCCGCGTGATCGTTGCGCCGACGCACGTTCTCGAGCCAGATGTGCCGTGGGAAAAAATCACCGCATTCATCGATGCCGTGAGGGCCAGGCTCTAACCGCCGGCACCGTGATTGCAGACCTCGCGCAAGCGCATCGGGGATTTTCAGCGATGCGCCTGTCGAAAAGCCGTCGGGGTTTTTCCTCCGCCGAACTTTTCAAACGCCGCATAGAATGGCGCGACCGAACCGAAGCCGCTTTCGAGCGCGATGTCGGTGATTTTCTGGTTGGTGGTGATGAGCAGGCGCTGGGCGTGGGAGACACGCAGGCGGACGACATATTCCCAGACCGACATCGCCGAGTGCGCTTGAAAGAGCCTCATCAGGTAGCGGTGGTTCAGGCCGACGGCGTCGGCGATTTCCTCCACGGTGACGTTTTCCAGATAGCACCCATTGATGTGGCGGGTGATGGCTTCCATCCTTGCTTCCCCGCCGACCAGCACAAGGGAGGTGCTTTTTTTGGGGCGGCGTGACATGCCGAGGGCGAGGCGGTGCAAACGGGCCTGGATTTCCAGAAGCGCCACTTTCCGGCGCACGGCATTTCCACTCTCGAAATCCTCCACCCATCTCCGGAACCCCGCGGTTTCTTCCGGCACGGATTTCTCCAACAGGAGATCGCCTGAAAGCAGGCGTTGCGTGAGGGGTTCGGGCATTTCCCATTGCAGCATCCAAGGCAGAGGGAGGGTGATCAAGATTCCCTCGCATCCGCTGGCAGTGGAGAGCAGTTGATGGGGAATGCCACCCCAGAAAAGCGCAAGCTTGCCGGCGGGAACCTCGACGATGCGTCCTGCGTGAAGATAGCGGAGCGGGCCGCCGCGCAGCGGGATATTGATCTCCACATCGGCATGGGTGTGGGCGCGTCCCATGATCGAAAAATCCCGCAACCACCAGACACGCCATCCGATCGGTGCTTCGTGACTGGTTTGGGTTGCTGGCATCGAAAGTGACTATTCAAGAGAAACCCTGACTAATGCAAGATGCAATACCGGCGCCGATGCGTCAGGGTCGCCGCGATGCAATCATCAAACAAAGCCACCTCCGCCACACCCGTTCTCACCATCGTCGGTGCGGGTTCACTCAACTGGGGCCGCCACATCGTGGTGGACATGATGCTCAATCCCGATCTTGCGGGCGCGGAGATCCGCCTTGTGGATCTGAACGAGCATCGCCTCGCCATGGTATTCGAGTGGTGTGAATTCGCACGGCGCAGGCTCGGCTACGATCACAAGATTTCAGCTCACACGGATTTGAAAGAAGGCCTGCGCGGAGCCACAGCTTGCCTCACCGCGATCGCGGTCGGTGGCGACCGTCTCTGGCGCTACGACTCCACCCATCCCCAACTGGATGGCATCTTCCAGGCCGTCGGCGACACCACCGGCCCCGGTGGCGCGGTGCGCGCCTTGCGTCATGCCCCGGTGATGCGCGGCATTGCTCAGACTCTCGCGGAGGTCGGCGCGCCGAATGCCCTTCTCCTTCAACTCACCAATCCCCTCAATGCCCTGACCGCGTGCGTTGATCACATTCCCGGCATTCGGGTTTATGGATTCTGCCATGGCTACCACGATACGGAATACATGATAGCCCGGGCGCTCGGCCTCATTCCGCTTCATACTGTCCACACATCCGGATGGCGGAAAACCATCCCGACGATCCGTGTGGAGCTTGCGGGAAACAATCATTTCGTTTTCATCGACAAGTTGCAGATCGGTGACCGGATCTACAGCCAAAAGGAAATCCATGAACTCACGCCGCAGATCTTCGATGGTCCCTTCCGCGAGGCGGTCTGGTCGCGCTACGGTGTCTATGTCGGCAACAACGCGCGCCACCCGATCGAGTTTTTGCCGGGATTCAATGACCGCATGAATGATTTCGGCAGGCGCTGGGGAGTCGCTCCGGTCGCGGGCGAGATTGATCCGCTCAACGGTGAAAGACATGATGACAGCGAGCAGTTGCTCCAAACCGCACTGAACGAGGCCCGCCAGGATTTCAGCGCCACCGAGTCCTGGGATCTGGGCCACAGCCATGAGCCGATTGCGGAGATTCTCGGCGCTTTCCACACCGGCAAGCGCTTGGATGTCCACCTCAACCTGCGCAACGAAGGCGCGATCCAAGGAGTGGCCGACGACCAACATCTGGAGATGTATTGCCGCATCGAGAATGGTGAGGTCATCCGACCCTCTGTTCGCTTTCCCGATGCCATCACCGCCGAGATCGCCCGCGTTGGCCAAAGCCAGCTTCTGCTTGCCCGCTGCTGCGATCGCTACGACGAGGAACTCCTCATCGAATCGATGAAGCTCGATGCCCTCATGCCGAAGGACGAAGCGCTCATCCGCCGCCTGATGCGCGAGATGGTCGATTTCCAGCGGGATCTGATTTTTCCAGGGTAGCATGGGAGAACTGCTCTGCTCGATCGAGGGAATCCGCGAGCCGCAGAAGTCCGCCGATGAGGACCGCCCCATTGCGCATGGCTGAAATCCACCGCGACAGGCTGCGTGTCGGCGCGACATCATGCGGACACCGGAGAAGACGCTGATTTTCTCCTGAGGAGTCTCCGAATCAGCGTTTACCCAAACCCAGCATGCGCGCCTCGCGGGCGGTGCCGCCGTGGATGAGCCATGGGGTGAGGGTTCGGCGAACAGGGGTTGCCTAGGGGAACCGGAAATCCGGGATTTTCGCGTAGCCGAGCGCTTCCATCCCGTCACGGAGGGGAAACGAAAGCTCGCCGGGATAGACGAGATAAGCCTTTTCCAGAGCCAGATCCGCCTTGGCGATGGTCATGGAGTGGGTGACGCGGGGTTTTTCCGTTGCCTTGAACTCGAAGCCGTAGCGCTTGCCGCCGCGTTCGACGACGAGATCCATCTCCGCCCCGCCATGGGTTCCCCAGAAGAAAACCTCATCCGGCTCCAAGGCCAGCGCCGCGCACAGCTGCTCCAGCGCGAAGCCTTCCCACGAGGCGCCATAACGGGGGTTGGACTGCAGACCCGCGAGGGATCCGATCTGCAAAAGGCTGTGAAGCAGGCCTGAATCCCGCAGATAAACTTTGGGTGCTTTGACGATGCGTTTTTTGAGATTCGTGGCGAACGGGGGCAACTGGCGCATCACGTAGGATTCCGTCAGGATGTCCAGATAGGAGCGCGCCGTGGTGTGCGATATGTCGAGGGATTTGGCGATGGCGGAGCTGTTCCAGGTTTGCCCGTGGTAGTGGGCTGCCATGATCCAGAAGCGCCGCAGCCGCTCCGGCGGGACATCGATTCCGAAGCTCGGGAGATCCTGGCTCAGGAAGGTTTGGATGAACGAACTCCGCCAGCGGTTGCTGATTTCCTCGGAGGGCGCGAGGTAGGATTCCGGGAATCCGCCGCGCAGCCACAGCCGGTCGCGGTCGGCTACGCCTACTTCCCCGCAGTGAAGGCCGCCCATGTGGATGAAATTCACGCGTCCGGCAAGGGACTCGGAAGCCCCTTTCATCAACTGCGGCGAGGCGCTGCCAAGGATGAGAAACCTGG
>RPOS01000260.1 GCA_003820635.1 Verrucomicrobiaceae bacterium
CAGCACCGGGCTCCAGCACCAACTGCTGCGCGGCAGCATCAACGGCGGGGTGATGTTCGATTACTCGGACTACCAGCAGGTGGGGGATGTGCTCACGGAGCGTGAAAACGAGGAAAACCTCAGCCTCTATCTCGGCTACAGCCGGAATTTGTTTGCGGAGCGCGTTTCCTTCAATTCCAGCGTCCGCTACCGGGTGAACAATGGAGACCGGGATTGGAGCCAGTGGCTGGTTTCGATGGGCCTGTCGGTTACGTTTTGAATCCACCACGCTCAGCCGTCGATGGCTGCGGCGAGCCAGGCGAGCATGCGCTTGCGGCCGGCGCCGTCATCGCGCGAGAGCGCGTCGCCATGCCGCCCGGTTTTCACCTCGATGAGGGTCTTGGGCTCGCGGGCGCTGCGGAACAACTCGCGACCCTGCTCCACGGGCACGATTTCGTCGCGTGCGCCGTGGACTACCAACAAGGGCACCGGGCTGAGTTTTTGCACGTAGTCTTTCGGCGCCAGTTCGTCGGTCACCAGACCGGCCCCGAGTTCGCCAGCCACGATCTTCGCCATCGCTTGATAAGAGGAGAATGCACCGTCGATCACCACCGCCCGCAATCCGCGCACGGGGCTTTCCGCCAGCGCCGTTACGGACTTCGCGCCGCCGAGGCTGTGGCCGTAGGAAACCAGGCGGCGAGGATCCACCCCGGCGCGGTTGCGGACATGGGCGAAGGCGGCCTTCACATCGTCCACCATGCCACGCCGGTCCACAGTGCCGCCGGATTTTCCGAAGCCGCGGTAATCATACATCATCACCTGCCAGCCGGCTTCCGCCAGCCACAGGACGAACCCGAGGTGGTGGCCGATCGAGCCCGCGTTGCCGTGTGAGAAGACCACCGTGCCCTTGGCCTTGCCGCTCCGCGCGTGGATGAACCAGCCGTGCAGCGGCGTGCCGTCCGCGGAGTTGAAGGCCACGTTTTCATACTTGTAGCCCCACGCCGCGGGGGTGGCCGGCTCGTCACGCGTTGGCAGATAGAACAACTGGTTGCCGCCGCCCTCGCCCAGCAGCGTGCGCGCCAGTTCCGGCAGATTCCCCTTCGGGGCTTCCGGCACGTTGTGCACCGGCTCGGCCACCGCAAGGGAGACCACCGCCGGCCAGAGGAAAATGAAGCGCATGCCCATGCGCGCAAATCGACAACAGGATGCCGTTTTGTCGAGCGAAAGAATCGTCCGGCGGCCACTTGATTGCCGCGCACTGCCGACTAGTGTGAATGCCGATGATCACTCGAATCCTGATGATTTCCGCCATGGCGGGCTGCCTCTCGACGGCCGCTGCCCGCCCCGGCAAGGCCACCGTGGAATGGCTTGCCAGCTCCGCCACGGTCGAGCCGGGCAAGCCCATGCAGACCGCCATCCGCATGGTCATCGATGACGGCTGGCACACTTACTGGATCAACCCCGGCGAGGCCGGCATGCCCACTACGGTGGAGTGGAAACTGCCGCCCGGTTGGCAAACCGGCGGTCTCGGCTTTCCCGAGCCCGCACGGTTTCTAACAAGCGGCCTGGCGGGATTCGGCTACGAGGGCACGGTGTTGTTTCCCGTGACGCTCACGCCGCCCGCGGATTTCACCGGCAAGGCGCGCCTGACGGCGGTGGTTTCCTGGCTGGCCTGCGGTGAGAGCGGCTGCGTCCCTGGCGAGGCGGAAATCCATCTCGACCTCGCGGCCGGGGCCGCATCGCCCACTGCGGAGGTCGCGGCAATCAGCGCCGCCTATCAAAAACTCCCGCGTCCTGCCGGTAATGCCTTGCGTCTCACCGTCGCCGAAAGCGGGAAAAACCTGCTCCTTTCCATCACAATGGAGCCCATGGAGCCCGGCGCGGCTCCGGATCCTGGCGGTCGCGAGGCATTCCCGGCCACACCGGAAGTCGCCGATCCTCGCACCGCCATCCGTTTTTCCAAAACCGGCAACACATGGACGTCCGAGGTGCCGAAAAGCGGCTACGCAGCGGGCCCCGCCAGGCGGCTCACGCTCGTGCTTGCCGGCGGCGAAGCGCACGGGCCTTTGGAGCTCACTTGGTCAGCGCCTTGAAAAAAGCCGGTGGACAAGCCCGCTTTCCTCACAACGGTATAGGTTCAACCCCTTCGCAACATCATGAAATCCATCACCAACACACTGTTAGGAGTCCTCGCACTGTTCACCGCTCATGCTGCGGAAATCGGCCAGCCCGCTCCCGCGTTCACCGCCAGGAACCTCAAGGGCGAGGCCGTTTCACTCGCCGACTTCAAAGGCAAGGTCGTCGTGCTCGAGTGGGTCAATTTCGGTTGCCCCTTCGTGAAAAAACACTACGCCAGCGGCAACATGCCGAAGCTGCAGGAAGCCTACGCCGCCAAGGATGTGGTCTGGCTCACCATCAACTCCGCCGCCGAGGGCAAGCAGGGTTATCATGAGCCCGCCAAGATGGCGGAGGAAGCCACCAAACAGGGCAACAAGGCCAGCCACTTCCTGATGGATACCGATGGCAAGGTCGGCAAGGCCTACGACGCCAAGGTCACGCCGCACATGTTCATCATCGATAAGGAAGGCAAGCTCGCCTATGACGGTGCCATCGACTCCAAGGCCACCACCGACGCCGCCGATGTGGCGACCGCCGACAAGCTCTTTGTCAACGCGCTCGACGCCGTGCTCGCCGGCAAGGAAGTTTCCGACGCCAAGAACAAGCCCTACGGCTGCGGTGTGAAATACTGAACCCTCAAACCAGCGACCGCTTAGCCCGGCCGCGCCGCATCTGGCGCGGGCGGGCTTTTTTGACCGCCCCCGGGTTTTCCGCCATCGACAAGGCCCGCTTCTTCCCCTATCCGGACGGCCGCTCAAACCAGCCGCCACGCCATGTCCGCCACGCCCACCATTCTTTACACCATCACCGACGAAGCCCCGGCCCTTGCCACCCACTCGCTGCTGCCGATCGTCCAAGCCTTCTCCAAACACGCCGGCATCGCCGTGGAAACCCGCGACATTTCACTCGCCGGCCGCATCCTCGCCCAGTTCCCGGAAATCACCGGCGCGCCCGACCACCTCGCCGAACTCGGTGCCCTGACGCTCAAGCCCGAAGCGAACATCATCAAGCTGCCGAACATCTCCGCCTCCATCCCACAGCTCAAGGCGGCCATCGCCGAGCTCCAGGCGAAGGGTCACAAGATCCCGGATTTCCCCGAAAACCCGGCCACCGACGCTGAAAAGGAAATCCGCGCCCGTTATGCCAAAGTCCTCGGCTCCGCTGTGAATCCCGTCCTGCGCGAGGGCAATTCCGACCGACGCGCGCCGAAAGCCGTCAAGGATTACGCCAAAGCCCACCCGCACAAAATGGGTGCATGGTCAGCCGATTCGAAAACCCGCGTTGCCTCGATGGATGGCAAGGGTGATTTCTTCTCCAACGAAAAATCCGTCACCGTGGCAGAACCCACCGACGTCCGCATCGAACTGGTCGCTGCCGATGGCACAATCACCGTGCTCAAGGAATCCACCCCGCTCAAGGCCGGTGAAATCATCGACGCCACCTTCATGAGTCAAGCCGCGCTCGCCGCCTTCCTCAGCGAGCAAATGGCCGCCGCCAAGGCCGGGGGCGTGCTGTTCTCGCTGCACATGAAGGCCACGATGATGAAGGTTTCCGATCCCATCATCTTCGGCCACGCCGTGAAAGTTTTCTTCAAGGACCTCATCGAAAAACACGCCGCGCTGCTCGACTCGCTGGCCGTCGATTTCAAAAACGGCTTCGGCGACCTCGTTGCAAAAATCCAATCCCTGCCCGCCGATCAAAAAGCCGCCATTGAAGCCGACATCCAGGCCATCTATCAGAACCGCCCGGCGCTTGCCATGGTCAACTCCGACAAGGGCATCACCAACCTCCACGTCCCCAGCGACGTGATCGTCGATGCCTCGATGCCAGCGATGATCCGCGAAGGCGGCAGGATGTGGAACGCCCAAGGCAAACCCCAGAACACGCTCGCCGTGATTCCGGATTCCTCCTACGCCGGCGTCTATCAGGCGGTGATCGATTTCTGCAAACAACACGGCGCGCTCGATCCACAAACCATGGGCTCCGTTCCCAACGTCGGCCTCATGGCCCAAGCCGCCGAGGAATACGGCTCGCACAACAAAACCTTCGAAATTCCCGCCACCGGCACCGTCCGCGTGGTGGCCTCTGACAACCACGTTCTCCTCACCCACGACGTCCAGGCCGGCGACATCTGGCGCGCCTGCCAGACCAAGGACGCGCCGGTCCGCGATTGGGTGAAGCTGGCCGTCAACCGCGCCCGCGCCTCCAACACGCCCGCCGTCTTCTGGCTCGACAAGATCCGCCCCCGTGACGCCCAACTCAGCTCCAAGGTGGAAACCTATCGCAAGGTCCACGACACCAGCGGTCTCGACCTCCTCATCCTGCCTCCCGCCGAAGCCTGCAAGTTCTCGCTCGAACGCA
>RPOS01000261.1 GCA_003820635.1 Verrucomicrobiaceae bacterium
ACCGCCGATGGCGTAGCCGTCGAGGTCCAGCTCCACCAACTCGCGGGCCGATTGCTCGCGCAGTCCGGCATAGACCGAGCCTTGGACGATGCCGAAATGGAGTTGGCGGCCACCGCCGGAGCGGGGTTCGTTGGCGCTGACCCAGTCCTTGCAGCGCCGTGCCCAGCGGGTGGTGAGGGCGAGGGATTTCGCGGCGTAGGCCTCGTCGCAGGGGTAGGGCGGGCACTCGTCGAAGAGCATGGCGATGTCCGAGCCGAGTGCTGCCTGGATTTCCATGCTGAGCTCCGGAGTGAGCAGCATTTTCGAGCCGTCGAGGTGGTTTTGGAACTTCACGCCCTCCTCGGTGATCTTGCGGAGCTTGGCCAGGGACCAGACCTGGAAGCCGCCGGAGTCGGTGAGAAACGGCTTTTGCCAAGTGGTGAATCCATGCAGCCCGCCCATTTCGCGGATCAACTCGTGGCCCGGGCGCAGCCAGAGGTGGTAGGTGTTGCCGAGGATGATCTGGGCGCCGAGTAGCTCGATTTCCACGGGATGGAGGGTTTTCACCGAGCCTTGGGTGCCCACCGGCATGAAGATCGGCGTTTCCACCGTGCCGTGGGGTAAAACCAGTCGGCCGGTGCGGGCGGAGCTTCGGGGATCGGTGGCAAGGACGGAAAAAGACACGGCAAAGGGCAGCGGCATAGGCCGGAAATCCACCTTGGCCAAGCCCAAACGGCACCGCGCCCATTGTTGGAAAATCCGGTTTTCCACCGAAACATTTCCAATCCGGCGGCGTTTCTTTCCGCGTCCGGAAAATTATTTTCGAATAAATTTCCGCTGGCGCAACTCAGATGCCCGGGTAGTATCCGCAACCGTTGAACCCAACACCAACCATAGCAACCACACCAATACCATGAAACTGTTCCTCAGCGCCCTGTGCGCCACCATCATCGCCTCTCCGCTCGCCTTTGCCGATGGCTGCGGCAAGTGCAAGGGCGACAACAAGGAGAAGAAAGAAGACACCGTCCTCGCCGCCTGCGGCAAGTGTGACTGCGGCAAGAGCAAGGATGAAAAGTGCACCGACTGCAAGTGCAGCAAGGAGACCGAAATCCTCGCCGGCAAGTGCAAGAAAGACGGTGACTGTGACAAGGAGAAGGAAGAAGAAGGCACCCTCCTTGCTGACAAGTGCAAGAAAGACGGTGACTGCGACAAGGAGAAGGAAGAAGAAGGCACCCTCCTTGCTGACAAGTGCAAGAAAGACGGTGACTGCGACAAGGAGAAAGAAGAAGGCACCCTCCTCGCCGGCAAGTGCAAGAAGGACGGCGGTTGCGATGATGAGGAAGATGACTGTGTCATCGCTTGATCTCCGGTTCAGCCACATTGCATAGCGTTATTTCAAAAGCCGCCGGATCACCTCCGGCGGCTTTTTTCGTGAGGAGCTTTGATTTGACCGCCCGGATATCGTTTTCCACGCTGCGCGGCGATGACCGAGGTTGTTTGCGGAGTGATTGAAGATGGAAACGGCTGTTTCCTGGCCTGCCTGAGACCGCAGGGGAAACACCTCGGCGGCTTGTGGGAATTTCCCGGTGGCAAGGTGGAACCGGGGGAGGCCCCGCAAGCGGCGCTGGCGCGCGAACTGCACGAGGAACTCGGAATCGAGGTGAAGGTGGGTGCGGCCTTGGAATCCGTGACGTGGAGTTATGATCGCGGTGACATCCGCCTGTCGCCTTATCTCTGCACCATCGTCCGCGGCACTCCGCGTCCGCTGGAGCATGAGCGGCTCTGCTGGTGTGCGCCACGGGATTTCGCAAGCCTGTCATGGGCGGCTGCGGATCTGCCGGTTCTCGCACAACTCCGCCGCCGCATGGAGAGAGGCCAGCATTGAGCTTTTCGATTGCCGAAGCGGGGCGCTTTGCTAGTTTTCCGACGCTTGGCTGGAAATGATGATGAACTCCCTCTTGGACCATCCCGTGCTTGTGCTCAACCGGTTTTGGCAACCGGTGCACACCTGCTCGGTCCGGCGCTCGCTGCACCTGCTCTGCATCGGCCATGCGGAGGTGGTGCAGGTGGAGGGCGACGAGCGCTTCAAGACCCATGACCTCGCCTCATGGATCGGCTACTCGGCCGCCTGCGGTGGAAGCCAAATGATTCACGGCGCGCGCATCGCCATCCTGGTGCCGAAAATCGTGGTGCTTTCGATCTACGACCGGCTGCCGCGGCTGGAGGTCAGGTTCAGCCGCCGCAATGTGTTCCTGCGGGACAAGTTCACCTGCCAGTATTGCGCCAAGGTCCTGCCGGAAACCCAGCTCAACCTCGATCACGTCACGCCGCGCGACAAGGGCGGGCGCACCACTTGGGAAAACATCGTAACCTCCTGCTTCCGCTGCAACACGCGCAAGGCCAACAAGCTGCCGCATGAAGCCGGCATGCACCCGCGCAGCAAGCCGTTCGCACCGCGCTGGCGGCCGCTTTTCGGCCTGCATGAGAACGGCCTCGCCGACGAAAGCTGGAACCACTTCATCCAGCCGGAGCGCGCCGAGGCCCGGCTTTCGGCGTGAGTTGTCACTTCGGCTCCGCCATGTGGTTGAGCAGGCGCTGGTTGAACTCATCCGCCATGTTGTATCCGAGCCGGCGCAGCTGTTGGTCGAGCGCGGCGATGGTGACCATCCTTGCGGTGTCCCGGCCAGGAGCCACCGGCACTTCCACATGGGACACCTGCTGGCCGAGGATTTCGTAAGTGCGCTGCTGCATGCCGAGGCGGTCCACCTCGTTGAGATCCGCGTGCGGCTTGAGTGTCACCACCATGTCCAGCCGCTTGTCCGGCCGGATGGATGCCAGCCCGTAAAGGTTGGCCACGTTCACGATGCCGATGCCGCGAATCTCCATGTAGCCGCGCGAGAGATCCGGCGCGCTTCCGACGAGTTCGCCGCCCACGCGCTTGATGCGCACCATGTCATCGGCCACCAGCGCGGCACCGCGGTCCAGCAGCCCGATCGCGGTTTCGGATTTGCCGGAGCCGCTCTTGCCCATGATGAGCACGCCCACACCGCGCATGTCCACCATGCAGCCGTGCAGAGTGACGCTGGGTGCAAACTCATGCTCCAGCCGGATGGTCGCCGCGTTGAGAAAATTCATCGTCACCTGCGAGGTGCCGAAAACCGGGATCGATTTCGCGTTTGCCACAGCCATCAGGGCGGGATCCAGCGCCGCGTTGCGGGCCACCACCAGACACGGGATGTCCCGGTCGCACATCCGGCTGAAGCGGTCCACGCGCATTTCGTCGGGCAGTTTCCGCAGGTAGGAAAGCTCGGAATACCCCAGCACCTGCACCCGTTTCTTGGCGAAATAAGAGAAAAATCCGGCCAGCGCCAGACCCGGGCGGTTCATGGCGGGCTCGCTGATCAGGCGGTCGAAACCGACCCGCTCGCCCAGCAGCACCAGCCCGAGCGCCTCGGCGTGGGATTCGTAGAATTTCTCAATTGTGATGGAGGCGACGGTTTTGACGCGGGGAGGCATGGCCGACATCCAAGCAGATGCCGCTGGCCACGGCACGCGAAATCCGCCTCACCATTGCGTTGACCGCGGCGCGGCGGGCGGCGAGGCTCCGCCCATGTTCATTGATCACATTCGGATCTTCGCCAAGGCGGGCGACGGCGGCGACGGCGTGATTTCCTGGCGCCGGGAAAAATACGTGCCGCGCGGCGGTCCGGACGGCGGAGATGGCGGCGGCGGTGGCGATGTCGTGCTCGTCGTGGATCCTTCCACCGACAACCTCCGCCAGTATCACTTCGATCCCAAGCTCATCGCCGAGGACGGCAAAAAAGGCGCCGGCGGCCGCAAGACCGGCAAGAGCGGCAAGCGCGTGATCGGCCGCGTGCCGCCGGGCACCGTCGTCTATCGCGCCAATGCCGCCACCGTGCAGGAGGCCGTCGAGTTCGAGCGCTCCGAGGAAGGCATCGAGATGGACCCCATCGCCGACCTCACCGAGACCGGCCAGGAATTCGTGCTCTGCAAGGGCGGCGAGCCGGGCAAGGGCAACTGGAATTTCCGCACCGCCACCAACCGCACGCCCACCGAGCACACACTCGGCACGCCCGGCGAGCTCGGTGTGTTCTATTTCGAACTGCGCCGCATCGCGGATGCCGGGCTCGTCGGTTTCCCGAATGCCGGCAAGTCCACGCTGTTAGGCAAACTCTCCGCCGCCAAGCCGAAGGTGGCGTCCTACCCGTTCACCACGCTGCAGCCGGTCGTCGGCGTCGTCGAGTTTCCCGGTTTCCGCCGCTGCACCATCGCAGACATCCCCGGGCTGATCGAGGG
>RPOS01000262.1 GCA_003820635.1 Verrucomicrobiaceae bacterium
GGGCGGATGCAATATGATGCGCTGATCCCGTGTTTCATCGCCTCGCTGGTGGCGGACTGGACTTGCAGCGCGTGGGGAGTGGGTCACACGCACTATCATGTGGCGGTGGCGGCCGCGCCGCGCGTTGATTTCATGTTGTTTGGAAAAGTCGTGCTGGCAGCCATCGCGTTTGGTCTGGCCGGCGGCTTGTTTTCGCTCTGCTCGCACAAGCTGGCGGATGTTTTCAAACGCTTTATCCCGCGCCCGGAGCTGCGCCCGGTGGCGGGCGGGCTGTTGGTGATCGGCTTGTTTTCTCTAGCAGGAACGCCGGATTACCTCGGCCTCGGCGTGCTCGGCAACCGCCCGGACGCGATCACGCTGCCCGCGATGTTCAGCAGCATGGAGATTCCGGCCAGCGCTTGGATTTGGAAGCTGGCCTTCACCGTCGTCACGCTTGCCGCGGGCTTCAAGGGCGGCGAGGTCACGCCCTTGTTCTTCATCGGCGCGGCCTTGGGAAACACGCTGGCCATCGTGCTCGGAGCGCCGGTGGATTTGTTCGCGGCGCTGGGTTTCGTGGCCATTTTCGCAGGCGCGACCAACACGCCGCTGGCATCCACGCTGCTGGGCATGGAGCTCTTCGGCGCGGGCAACGGCCTCTACCTCGCCACGGCCTGCATCATCGCCTACCGCTTCAGCGGCCACACCGGCATCTACGCCGCGCAGCGCCTCGCCGTGCCGAAATTCCGCGCGCTGGAGCACGACAAGTGACTTGCCAGCCCCCCATGCGGCGTTTACCCACTGCCTCACGCCCCCGTAGTTCAACGGATAGAACAAGCGTTTCCTAAACGTTAGATTCAGGTTCGATTCCTGACGGGGGTAGTTTTGATTTTTCCAGAGCACACATGCGTGGGTTTCATCAGCTGATTTTGGCCTTTTTGATCTGGATGGCATTGCCTGTGTCCGCACGTTGCGAGGCGTTGCCGGATTCGCTGGCCTCGCCGCCGGATAGCGGGGTGCGCGATGCCAGCGGATTTTTCGGACGGGAATCCGGGGCGGGTGAGCGCATTTCCGCCCAGCTGCGCCAGCTTGAGAACGACCATGGATACCGGATGTATCTGGTGGTGGAGCCGGTCTTCATCTCGGCCACCGCGCCGGAGCTGGCGGTTCAACTGCACCAGGCGTGGCTGCCGGATGGCAATGGCATGGTGATTGTGTTTGAGGGCGGGAGCCGCAGCATGGGTTTCGGCCGGGATCTCGGGGTGAAGAAGGAGGCGGAGGTGGCGGGTGATCTGGTGCCCACGCATGAAACCGCAGCCATCCTCCAGAAAGCCTTGCTCGCCACGGACACGGCGCTTGCACCGCCGGTTTATCTTGAGACCTTGGTGGGCAACTTGGTCCGGGAGTTGAACGGCTATTTCCAACGCCGTGCCGCCCCTCCGCCGGACGGGCGCTCGCTGCGTTTCGCCTTGCTGGCGCTTGGCGGCCTCGCGCTGTTGGGGCTGGTGGCCATCGCCGTGGGCGCGCTCACCCGGCTCCGCTCGGTGGCTGGAGTGCGCGCGTTGCGCTTTCCCGCGGTGGACCGTCCGGAGCGGCTCGGTGCGCCCTGCGGCGGCAGTGTGACGACTCGTGGTTTCGGAAATTAGCCGCGTTTTTCCGGATTGTGCAGACACAATCCGGCGGTTAGTTCCGGACATGGATTTCGAAACGCTGAGCCGCTGGGCTGACGAGGAACTCAAGGCACTCATCAAGGTTTTACCGGACGACGTGCGCGACGCCGCACGGCATGTGCCGGTTTCCATGGAGGAAAAACCCGGGCAGGGCGCGTTCGATGACGAGCTGGAGGGCGACGAGCTCGGGCTCTTCGAAGGTCCATCCGCGATGGAGGAACCCGAGGCTGGCGATCTGCCGCGCATCCGGCTTTTCCTCATGAACCTCTGGGAATGGACGGACCGCGATGAGCAGGACTTCCGCGACGAGGTGGGCACCACGTTTCTGCATGAGCTGGGCCATTACCTCGGTTGGGATGAGGGCGAGGTGAACGAGCGCGGGCTGGAATAAGCAGCGCAACTTCCCGTTTGCCCCGTGGTTTCATTTCCATGCTTCCACGGGCAGACGATACTTGGACACCATTTGAAGCCGCGCACTTGTTGAACCGCGCCGGCTTCGGTGGCAGTCCGGACGAGATCAAGGCCTTTCACGCGCTCGGCCGCTTCAAGGCTGTCGAATCGCTGCTTTCTCCTGCGGAGGCGGGCGATGCGTTTCCGCTGCCGGACTGGGCCAAGGAAGAGCGGGCACTGGCGGACATGCGCGAGGCCATGGAGCGCCGGCGCGGAATGCGGCAGGAGTTGGGCGGGCTTTCACCCGAGGAGGCCGAGAACAAACGCCGCGAGTTTTTCCAAGAGAGGCAGCGGGAAAACCGTCGCCGCGCGCTTGAGGCCCAGGGTTGGTGGTTCCGGCGCATGCTGCTCACCAAGGCTCCGCTGCGGGAGAAAATGACGCTTTTCTGGCACGACCACTTCGCCACTTCAGTCCAGAAGGTGCGGGAACCGGTCCTGATGATCCGGCAGAACCAACTGTTCCGTGAGCACGCCTTCGGCAGTTTCAAGTCGCTCACCCATGCCATCCTGATGGATCCGGCGATGATGTTGTATCTCGATACCCAGAACTCACCGAAGGGCAAACCCAACGAGAACTTCGCCCGCGAGGTGATGGAACTCTTCACGCTCGGCGAGGGGAACTACACCGAGCAGGACATCCGCGAGGCGGCGCGCGCGTTCACCGGCTATCAGTTCAACCGCTTCACCGGTGAAGCCACCCACAACCGCAGGCTGTGGGATGAATCCGACAAGACCATCTTCGGGAAAACCGGGCCATTCAACGGAGCGGATGTCATCAATCTCATTTTCGAAAAACCTGCGGCGGCACGATTCATCGTGGGAAAAATCTGGGAGTTGTTCGTTTATGACAATCCGTCACCTGCAGCCATCGAGGCGCTGGCCGGTGGTTTTCGCAAGGCGGACTATCAGATGGCACCGTTGCTCAGGGATATCTTCCTTTCCAAGGAGTTTTACACAGAGGCATCCATCCGCTCGCAGATCAAATCCCCGGTGCAGTATCTCATCGGGTTGCTCAAGCAGCTCGAAATCACCCAGCCACCCGCCGGATTCGCCATCACCGCACAGCAACAGCTCGGCCAGGTCCTTTTCATGCCGCCCAACGTCGCCGGCTGGGACTGGGGCCAGGCGTGGATCAACACCAATACCCTGCTCACCCGCTATAATCTGGCCGGTTTCCTCACCAAGGGCGCGGAGGCTGGCGGCAAGGCGATGCGGATGGAAATGATGAAAATCCCCGGCATGGCACCTGCGCCGCGCAATGCCGGCTTTGGATGGAATGGCCCGGATTATGAAAAAATCGCGCCGCGCCCGCTGCGGGAAAATCCCTCCGAACTCGTCAATGCGCTCATCTTCCGCTACTTCCAAGGACCGCTTCCAGACAAGGCCCGCGGCTCGTTTGTCGAATACGCGAATGCGAAAAAAGGAGTCGTCTTCACCGACAAGGAAACCGCCGAGTTGTGCCACCTCATGCTCAGCACCCCCTACTATCAGCTCTGCTGATTACCAGACACAAGACTTCAAGACACAAGACGCAAGAGAAGAGCCTTCGGGCGTTCCTTTTTTCATCCGCAATCCACAATCCACAATCTCTTCCCATGCACACCCGCCGCGAATTCCTCCGCTCCACCGTTCTCGGTGCCTCCGCCGCATGGACCGTGCCGATGTTTGTCGAGCGCACCTTCGGCCAGCTTCACAACGCCTCCAAGGATCTCGCCGTCCAGGCGGTCATCGGCAAGGACGACACCATCCTCGTCGTGCTCCAGCTCGCCGGCGGCAATGACGGACTCAACACGCTCGTTCCCTATGCCGACGACACCTATCAGAAATCACGCCCGCGCCTTGCCAAGAAGGAGAAAGACATCATCCGGCTCAGCGACTACGTCGGCCTCAATTCCTCGATGCCCTTTCTAGGTTCCATGTTCAAGGAAGGCGACCTCGGCATTGTCCAGGGCGTCGGCTATCCGAACCCGAACCGCTCGCACTTCGTCTCCACCTCGATCTGGGAAACCGGCGACACCAACAACCGCTCCGCCACCGGTTGGCTCGGGCGCTATTTCGACAATGCCTGCCCCGGCGCGGATCCCACGGTGGGCATCAGTTTCAACAAGACCCAGCCCGAGGCCTTCGGCGCGGTGAAAAACCCCGGCGTCTGCCTCAACTCGCCGGAAC
>RPOS01000263.1 GCA_003820635.1 Verrucomicrobiaceae bacterium
CGGGCCGCGCGCCAGGCGGTCGGGGATTGGCCGGTCGCGGTGCGGATCACCTTGTTGAAATGCTGCAGGTCGGGGAAACCGCATTCGATGGCGACGGATTTCACCGGCAGGCGTGAGCGCTCCAGCAGATCACAGGCGCGGGTGACGCGCTCGCGCCGGATGAATTCGCGCGGGCCGCATCCGAAATGCTGTTGGAACAGCAGCGTGAGTTGGTTGTGCGAAAAGCCGATTTGACCGGCGATTTCGCCAACCCGGATGCGCCCGGAGGGATTGTTGCGGATGAGGCTCAGTGCGATCTGCAGGGCGGGGTGGAGATCAGCAGGAGTGGGTTCCGGGTCGGCGGGCGCGGCGTATCGGTGCAGCAGATCCCAGAGCCGCACGTGGACGCGGCTGCCGGGGCCGGAGGAAAACCGCAGCATCTCTTCGATGTCGGCGTCGAAGCGTTCGCGGCAGGTTCCCATGGGCTGGAGCATCGGCAGGCGGACTATCGAGCGGGACCTCGTCGCCACCCGGAAGTGCGCGTAGTAGTGAGGAGCGTGCTGCGGGAACTTCCAGGTCGCTTCGTGGTCCGGCGGCAAAAGGCTCGCCCAGCCGGGGAGAAACCTGAAGCGCCTGCCGCCATACTGCAGCTCGCCTTCGTAGTGATAGATGTGAAGACTCCAAAGCCCCTGCTGCCGGAACGTCTCCCGTGCGCGCGTCCCGTGGACGCACAGCCCGCACTGCACCACGCGTGGAATGGTGTGCAGAGGGTAGTTGACTGTGGGAATGAGCGGCACCGCGGGGAAAGATACCAGCAGTTTAGGAAATCAGACAACCACGATCTCTCCCCATGCCGCATCTTTCCTGTAGGTTCGGCGCGATTTGAATCCTTCGGCCTGCGACCGCAGCCGAACGCCAGAAAATCCCAACCCACCCACCATCACCGATCATGCCACTCTACGAATACCGCAAAAATGCCGAGAACCCGGTTCCTCTCGACGAGACCGTCCGCAAATCGATCATCACCGGCACTCAGGCCGTCTGTCAGGAACTCATTCGCCAGGCCAAGGCCAGGGCTTCCGGTGTTCTATTGATCGACGGCTGGTATGGTGTGGATTGGCAACGCCTCGGCAAGGAACTGCTTGCATCCGCCGCCGCCGAGGGCTTGACGGCCACCGTCATTTCCACCGCCGGTCTCTACCGCGCGGACCTAGCGGACTACCGCAAGCCGTTCGTCGGTGAAGACCCTTCGTTCGGGTGGGTGAACAAGGAGGGGACACTGTAGGATACTCTCGATGCCGCGCCGGTGAACGCACTGCCGAAACACCTCACCCTAACCGCTCCGGGTGCCCTGTCTATCGTGGCAGGTCCAGGTGCAGCCATTCCTGAACTCGCGGGAAAAGCCGGTCTGGTGGCCTACGCCGACTTCACCATGCAACCGACGCTCTGGCAGATGTGGGGCGGCGACCTCGTGCCTTTCGGCCGCGACGATGCCGACAAGAGTTATGCCTGGAAGCAATACTACTACTGCGATTTCTATCTGCTGCTCCGGCAGAAGAAGGCCGTGTTCCCCCGCATGGATTTTTACATCGAGGCCGTCCAGTCCGACGCGCTCAAACTCCTGCCCGCTTCGACTTACGAAACCCTGATCGACGAACTCGTCAAACGCCCGATCAAACAGGTCAAGATCACCCAGCCCGGCCCTTGGGGCTCCTACCGGTTCAAGGAAATCTACGATGACATTCCCGGACTCGAAAACATGGCATGGAACGAACTCGCGGGCATCGAACTGAGCATCCTTGTCGATGCCGGACTGGACGGTGGCGCGTTGCTGAACATGCCGTGCCAGAACATCATGCAGCGTCCGGTTCAGATGGTGGGCGAATACATCCACAAAACCTATCCCGACCTTCTTCCGCTGCAGGTGTGGCTGGATGACGGCTATTTCGCCGAACCGGTTCCCTACGAACGCGGCAGCATGCCGATCCACAACCATCCGGACACCGCCTACAACCAGCGCAATTTCAACGAGCCGCTCGGGCGTTATGAAACCTACTACATCGTCGAGGCTTATCACGACGCGGGGACGATGATGGGATTTAAAGAAGATGCCGACCTTGAGGAATACGAGCGGCTCTGCCGGGAATCCAACAACAAGATCGCGTTCGACTGGCAGAAGTTCATCAAACGCTGGGACACCAATGTCGGCGACCTCTTCCTCATTCCGCCCGGCACCGAACACGGCCACGGCGGCAACCAGATGATCCTTGAGATGGACACCGGCCCGAGCGTCGCGGGCACCGAGTATTCGTTCTTCACCTATGACTTCGCCCGCCACACATGGGACGACACCGCGAAGTCGATGACCGCCCCGCCGATGAAGATGCATCTGGAACACTCGTTCCGGAACAACAAGTGGCGGAGGGAAAAAAACGTTCAGGAGCATCTGCGCGCCCGCCCCGTGGTGGTCGGCGGAGACGGCGATACACGCATGGATCGCTTCACCACCATCAGTGAGATGCCGTTCGAAATCGAACGCTTCGTGTTCACCAAGCCGATGCGCCACACGACCGACGGGCGGTTCCTCCAGATTCCCACTCTAACGGTAGGTCGGAAGGTGGTCATCCGCTCGCTGGCGGATCCCTCGCTGGAAACCACGCTGGACTTTCTCCAGGCCTGCCTCGTGCCCGCCGGCTTCGGCGACTACGAGTTTGTCAGCCCGGACGGGTCGCAATGCACCGTGGTCATGATCCGTTTGAAAAAAGCGTGATGAAACCGATTTCAGCCACTCTTCATCCTGTCGGACAGGTGACGTCGCCCGGAGAGTTCGCATGGGCCTGTTTTGCCGCGGTTGAGCGGCGGGCCTTCGGGAGTTTTCACGGAGCGGTTTTCGGCGGAAGTTATGCCGAAGCCTCTGCGTGGATGGCCAGCCAACTGCCCCATGTCAGGGCCTTTGTCCTGATCTTCACGCGGGGGGAGGGGATGGAGCGGTTTCTTGCCGGTCTGCCCGCCGAGGTGGCCTCCGTTCCCATGGCCGGCGGAGCAGCGGCGAGGGCGAACGGAGCGGCGACCGGGTTTACGCATCCCGCGGCGCAGGATCTTGCGGTTCTCGCCCTTATGGAAGGAAGCTGGGAGGCCGTTTCCATCAGCGCCCATTTTCCGGAAGGCGAGGCATTTGACTGTCCCGGCAATGATCCAAGGAAATTCTCCGAAGTGCGGACCGCACAGGGGGCGCTTGGCGTGGGTGATTTTCTCCGGCAGGCACGTGCCGCACATGGTCTCGCGCCAGATGATTGGGATCGTCTGGCACTCATCACGGAGGACGGGACCGTGCTGCCCCTTCATGAGAACGGGGATACGGTCGTTTCCGGAGCCGATCTTCCCGAATCGCGCAGAGTGAGGCTCGCCTTCTTCGACGCGCGGCGTGGAAGCGCAGCCATCCTCGCGCAGGCCAGGCCCGGTGCGCTCGCCTTCGGCTGTGCAGGTCTGTTCGGACTCTTCGGGACAGACCGTCCTTGGGAAGCCGTGATGCCGACGACCTATCTTTTCGGAGAACTTGCGGTTGCAAATGGCGTGCCTCGTTTTGCCAATCTGACATTCTCGCTCCTCATTCCCCGGCCATGAAACACCATTTTGCCTTCTATGTGAGCAGCGTCGCCGCTCTCGGCGGACTTTTGTTTGGATACGACACGGCGGTCATTGCCGGCACGGTGGAGTTTCTCCAGAAGCATTTCGAACTGAGCGATCTGGCTCTGGGCTGGACGGTGTCGAGCGCGCTCGTTGGCTGCGTGCTGGGCGCATGGCTGGCCGGCGGAATCGGCGACCGGATCGGCCGCAAGCGATCCCTGCTCATCTGCGCGGTGCTTTTCTTTATTTCTGCCGTCTGGTCGGGCATTCCGTCCAGCGCGGGTGAACTGGCAATCGCTCGAATCGTGGGTGGCATCGGAGTGGGGCTGGCCTCAATGATGACGCCGGTTTACATCGCCGAGGTTTCTCCGGCCCGCATGCGGGGATCGCTCACCACACTCAATCAAATCGCCGTCCTCATCGGCATGGTTCTTGTCTATCTGGTCAATGCGCAACTGGCCGTGGCGGGCGATGAAGCCTGGCGGATCGCGAGCGCCTGGCGCTGGATGTTTGCCTCGGAGGCCGTCCCTGCCGCCATCTTTTTCGCGCTCCTTTTCGCCATCCCCGAGTCGCCGCGCTGGCTGGTGATGAA
>RPOS01000264.1 GCA_003820635.1 Verrucomicrobiaceae bacterium
CACGTCAGCCGCGGCGTGCGCTGGGACAGCGATCACGTCGTCACCCTCGACGACCCCACATCAGCGATTCTCGAGGAGTGCGTGCATTCCGGGGCGCTCGACCGCATCCATGTGGGCCTCGATTTCTTCGATGCCTCGATCAAACCGCCGCCGCATTCCGCGCGGCCGAGGATTCCCGCGACTTCACCGCACGACTCAGCCTCATGGAGGACGCCAAGTCGCTGCCATGGGGCCTCGTCTGGCAGGAATACTGCGGCCGTCACGAGCGGCCGTCCGATGGCGGCTGGCTGGCCAAGGTCCAGGCCGACGAAAAGGCCCGGCTGTCGGCCAGGCGGTAGCCGGTGCGAAATGATTTTGTTCTTGATCGTCCGTGCGCGTTTTTCTCTCATCCGCTCATGTTCGCTCACGAACGGCACCGGGAAATCCTCAACCTCCTGCGCAAGCACCGCCGGATGGATGTCCAGGCGCTCACCGAACAACTCGGCATTTCCCCGGCCACCCTGCGGCGTGATCTCAGCCATCTTCACCTGACCGACCAAGTGCTGCGCGTGCATGGCGGCGTGATGATCCCGGAGGGAAAGCCGGACGAGGCGTCGTTGCGCCAGAAAGCGGTTAGCGCGGCCAAAGCCAAACGGCGCATTGCGGAACGGGTGGCGGAGGAAATTCCTGATGGCGCGACGGTTTTCATCGATGGCGGCACGACCTGTCTTGAGGCGGGAATGCTGCTCAGGCAACGCGCCGATTTGACGATCATCACCAATTCACTTCCACTGATTGCCGGCTACGAGCGCTTCGAGGCCAAGCTCATCGTTCTGGGCGGCGAGCGTCGTGTGGTGAGCGGCGCGCTGGTGGGAACGCTCGCGATCGACGCCCTCTTCCAATTGCGGGCCGACATTGCATTGATCGGCGCATCCGGCCTGCACACGACGGATGGAGCCAGCACCACCGAACTGCTGGAAACCGAGATCAAACGCGAGTGGATCCGCCGCGCCAAACACGCCTTCCTGTTGGCCGATGCGACCAAGTGGCAGCAGAACGCGGCCATCCGTTTCGCCGACTGGAATGAGTTTTCCGGCCTTTTCACCGACAAGGCTCCTCCCGCCACATTCAAGAACAAGAGACTCAAGATCACCATTGCATGAAAAGACTCGATCAGAAGCTAAACAACATCCTCAACGGCTCCAACTCGCCCAAGGATTTCATCATCGCGGACGCCAAGGATGCCGACATGGCCTTCGGCATCACCGCGCCCGGACCGCAGACCGGATCCTGCCGACACGGCTACAACGAGTCGGAAGGCTGCTGGAAAACCCTCGCCCAATACCGCGAACAGATCCGCGCGGTGATCGACCAGGACATCGTGGACATCATGTTGCTTTCCGCATCCAACGTGGAAAAACTCGGCATCCAGGAGGGTTTGTTCAAAAACTCCGCCATCACCCCGGCGGCGCGGGCGAACGACACCTCCGATGTCTGGGCGGTGCGCGGCGGGAAATATCCAACCGAGCATCCGTCGCGGTCATTCCGCTCGGCGACGCTCGACCACATCAAATACGGCCATCTGACCGACAACCACAGCGCGCCCTTCACCGGCGCGGACCTCGGCTTGTATTCGATCACCTTCACCAACCACATCGACTGGGACTACAAGGCGCTCACCGACTATCAGGACTTCCGCATCGAGGCCGAGCGCAAGGGATTCCGCCATTTCCTCGAGGTCTTCAATCCGAACGTCAATCCGGGCATTCCCGACAAGAAGGTCGCCGGGTTCCTGAACGACCACATCATCCGCACGCTCGCCGGAGTGACCCGGGCGGGCAGGCCGGTGTTCTTGAAAATCCCCTACAACGGGCCGGGGCCGCTGGAAGAGTTGGTTTCGTATGACTCGAATCTGGTCGTCGGCATTCTTGGCGGCAGCGCCGGCACCACGCTCGATGCGTTCCAGTTGATCCACGACGCTCAAAAACACGGCGCGCGCGTCGCCTTGTTCGGCCGCAAGATCAATCTATCGGAAAGCCCGCTCGCCTTCATCGAGTTCCTGCGCCGCGTGGTGGATGGGGAAATCTCCCCGACCGATGCGGTGAAAGCCTATCACGATGTGCTGCAGAGAACCGGCATCAAGCCGCAGCGTCATCTCCAACAGGACATGCAGCTTACAACTAACAAAATGAGCTACCGATGAGCAGGAAAGCGGGCAACCATCTCAAAACCACCTCATAACTCATGAAACGAAGCGCCATCAACCACATCCACCGCGAGGCTCACGAGTGTTTTGTCAGACACGGCTGGGCCCTGCCGCCAAAACCCCGCTGGGACATCACCGACTTCGGTCTCGGCGATTTCGAGCGCTACGGCCTTGTGCTGATCAATCTGGCGGAGGAGCCGGAATACTGTGAGAAACTCATGTATGCCCGGCCGGGCCAAACCACGCCGCTCCATACCCATGCCAAAAAGAAGGAGGACATCATTTGCCGCCACGGAGTGCTGGCGCTGGAGCTGTGGGCCGGTCATCCCGACAGCACCCCGCGCGGGTCGGGGTTCGAAATCCAGGTCAACGGCGAGCCGCGGCCATGGCACAGCGGGGAGGTCATTAGCCTTCAAGCCGGCGAGCGGATCACGCTGACACCCGGCATCTATCACGCGTTCTGGCCGGAGGGTGCGGATTGCATCATCGGCGAGGTTTCCACCGCCAATGACGACAACCACGACAATTTTTTCGTGAACCCGGACGTCGGGCGCTACCCGCACGTGGATGAGGATGAACCCGCCGCCGTGAAACTTCTCAGCGATCCGTCATGAGTTCCACAAATTCCATCATGGATGTCTTCAAGCTGGCGGCGACAGTGCTCACCCGGGAATGCCGGGTGGTCACCGGCTTCGATGGCTTTGTGGACGAGATGATTTCGTTGGTGGGCGAGCGCCGTTCACTGGACGACTTCACCCCCGTGCCGGACATCGGGGCTTTCGGCGCGCTCGTTTCCGCAGCCGCAGGGCACAGCAGCCTGCGGGAAATCGTCATCAACGACGTGCATCCCGGTGGCTGCGCGGTGAACCTTGCCGACGGCCTGGCCAGTCTCGGCGTGGGCGTGGATTGTTTCGCCACGCTCGGAGAACCGATGCATCCGGCGTTCCGCACCATCGCGGAAAAATGCCGTGGCATGCATTCGTGGGTCTGTGACCCGGGACGCACGCTGGCCTTCGAGTTCAATGACGGAAAACTCATGTTCAGTGCCGTCAAACAACTGGCCGGCTTCACCCCGGATGCGGTTAGATCGGCATTGGAGGACGGGAAATATCTGGCAGCCTGCCGTGGCGCGGATGTGATCGCGCTGACCGATTGGACGCTCTATCCGCACATGACCGCCGTGTGGAAAATGCTGCAAACCAAGGTCTTCCCGAAACTGGAACACCGCCCCCGTTTCTTCATCGATCTGGTGGATCCATCCAGCAGGTCGGCGGAGGACATCCTCGACATGGCGTCCATGCTCCGCGGCTTCGAACCAGCGGGCCCCGTGACTCTCGGTCTGAACGGCAACGAGGCGAACATCCTGTGCCGCCTGCATGATTTGCCTCCCGTGGCCGCGGATTCCCCGCCGGAGGAAACGATGGCGCAGGCCTCGGCGCTGCGGGACATCCTGGGCATCAGCCGGGTGGTGATTCACTGGACCCGCTTCGCGGTGAGCGCAAGCGCCGGGGGCGGCGTGATGCAGCCCGGCCCTTATTGTGCGGCCCCGAAGAAAAGCACCGGTGCGGGCGATCGCTTCAACGCGGGTTTCTGTCTCGGCCTCGCCCATCATCTCGACGATGCGGATGCGCTCGTTCTCGGTTGCTCCGTTGCCGGATTCTTCGTGCGGAACGCCCGCAGCGCCACCCATCAGGAGTTGGTCG
>RPOS01000265.1 GCA_003820635.1 Verrucomicrobiaceae bacterium
CGCTTCGGTGATGGCATTGGCGGTCTCGCTGTAAAGCAGGAAGGAGACATAGGAATAGCCGTTGGCTTTCGCAGTCTGCACCGCCGAGGTGATGTCCAGATTCCAATGTAGCTGGAGGCCGGAGCCACTGGTATCTGTGAAGGTGGTGATCGGTGTCGAGTTTGCCAGCGAATCTGCAATGTCCGCCGATGTAAACGTGTCGCTTGTCTCATTGCTGTCGTAGGACGAGACTTGAACCACATTCGTTCCCGCGCGATAGAATGAGGTGAGGTCGAGATCGGCCGCGGTGACAGTTCCTGAGATGTTTGAAATATCAAACTTCAGAAGCATGCGGGTTTTTCCAGAGAGGTTGTTGACATTGCCCACGAATGGATCGTACTCCGTGCCGTTCACGACCCATGACCCGTCGTCATATCCGGACATCACGTCATTGGCCCAGCTCTTGATGCCGATGTTCTGCGTTACCTGGGCGTATGCCTGGCCGACTCCTGCGTCGAGCAGGAGAACCGCGAGTATTCCTGCGCTGACATGTTTTGCGATGGTTTTCATCTATTCTGTGGGGTTTTGATGGCTTTTTTGTTTGTGGTCTATTTCTGATGCCCAGTGCGCAGGTGCGCCGTGGCATAAAAATCACTCGCATGCCTTTCGCCGAATGGCAAAAGATTTGTCTGGATGTATGATGCACCTGTTGCATAAACAAGCTTGCAACAGGTGCATCACTTGAAATCAAAAAAGCAATTGTGCCCGTGGTCATCCAAGGTCCCTTTCAGGAACTTTTAAAACGGTACCACCATCCATGAAATTCACCACTGCACCCACTTCAGACACGACTGCCTCCCGGGTTCCACGCGGGTTCCACGCGGCGCTGGACCTATTGGCCTTTGAAAAGGTGCCGCTGACCGATCAAAAAATCGAAGAAATCGTCGAGAAAATGGTTAAGGAATACGACAAGAATCCGGCTGTGCATGGGTATTGCGTCAAAGACGAGCCAGGCACTTCGCAGTTTCCGGTGATTGCCAAGATTGGCGCTTCGATTGAGAAGCGTTCCAAATTAACCATCCGTGGAATCGTGAAGCCGCCCCGCGCCATCTGTTGTGTTTTTGTATTGCTCGCGCTTTTCTTCCAAACAGCTTTCGGCCACGCAAAATCCATCATTGTGCCGATTGCCGCGCCGGCCTCCGATGTCTTGTCCGGTTATGAAAACGGCAGCTATTATCAGACTGGCGACCAAAGCCAGTTATTCGTCGGAAACCTTAATCAGAACCCGGGAAAAAGTCGTTGCCTGCTGAAATTCAACCTGGCCAACCTGCCCGCCAGCTTCACCTCGGCGTCCCTGAACCTGACCGGTAGTTTTTTGGCGGGCCCCGATCCCCAGGTTATCAAGGTGACTGCCTATAACGTCAATGCCGGAGCCGGAGCGTTCACGGCAACGGACCTCGCGGACTCGCTGGATGCATCAACCTACCTTGCCAGCACAACTGTGACCGGGAGTGCGGCAAATAGCGGCAGTCAGCGATACCAGTTTGATGTTACCAGAACCGTGCGCGCGGCAAAGGCCGCTGGCTGGGCTTACGTCTCATTCATGCTTTATAACCAGACTGCCAACGACCAGGGAGGCGGTCCCGCCTGCGTCTATTTCATGGGGCCGTATGATGCGGAGAGCCCCTGCCTGACCATATCCTCCGATCCTTCCCTGGCCACCCCGGCCCTGATCGATACCCCCGCCAACGATTTGCTTTCCGGCTACTCGAGCGGCGGCTATTGGCAGACCGGCGACCAGTCCCAACCGTTTGTGGGAAACATCAATGACAATCCCGGAAACAGCCGCTGCCTGATGAAATTCGATGTTTCCTCGTTTCCAGACAATATCTCAACGGCGCTCCTAAGCCTCACCGGCTCCGTCTCTTACGGAACCGATCCCCAGGTGGTCGGGCTGAACGCCTACAACGTCAATGTTGGAGCTTCATCCTTCACGTCGGCCGACCTTGTCAATTCGCTGGCGACATCCACCCCGATTTCGAACACGACCGTCCATGCGTCATCAGTGAACGACACTCTTTTCAAGTTTGACGTAACCGAAGTGGTAAAAGCAGCCAAGGCTGCAGGTTGGACCCATGTCTCCTTCTTGCTTTATGACCAAACGGCAAATGCCCAAGGCGCAGGGTTAGCCTGCATCTATTTCAAAGGAGCATACGATGCGGGGGCGCCCACTCTGAGTTTTACCACGGTCCCTCCACCGAACTTTCCGCTGAAAATCGTCGTTCCGGGGAACGATCTCCTCTCCGGCTATTCGGACGGCAGTTACTGTCTTAACGGCGACCAGTCCCAGCCGTTTGTGGGAAATCTGAACGACCTTCCAGGAAACAGCCGCTGTCTCATGAAGTTCGACATCTCGGCTCTCGGGGGGCCGGTCACATCGGCGAAGCTCCGCCTCACAGGGGGATACCTTGCCGGAACAAACCCGCAGGTCGTCAAGTTAAACACCTATGACCTCAACGTGGGGGCGAGGGCTTTCACCAGCACCGATATTAATGACGCCCTTGGCAATTCCAGTAATGTGTGCAGCATCACCGTGACGGAAACTGCGGCAAACAGCGGAAATCGCTTGTACGACTTGGATGTAACCCGGGCTGTGCAGGCGGCGGAGGCCGCTGGCTGGTCCCATGTTTCCTTCCTGCTTTACGACCAAACGGCCAACGACCAGGGCACGGGAACGGCCTGCGTTTTTTTTCAGGGGCCTTACAGCCCGGACAGTCCCACCCTGGACGTCACCACATCGCCCATCGTGCCGGTGGCGAACGGACTTTGCAGAGCCAGCATCCATAATGTGGCGACGACAGGCCCGGCAAGTCCGGTGGAACTCTTTGCCTCGACGCAACTGCAAAGTGCGTTTGCGTGCGCTACAGGTGTGTCCCCGGCAATAAACCCGGCCACGGCGGCGGCGGTACGAATCAATCTCCGGGTGGATAGCTCGCTTGCCTCGGACTATTTGTACAGACGGGCGGTGGACGGAACGGAGGCCATTGAGTTGATTGGCAGGTCCCCACAGGCAGTGATGTGGGCGGTGGACGGCTTTTGTCGGGACGTATTGAAAGTCTCCTGGCCCGTCGCAAATGACGGGATCACCCGGGTTGGCCCGGTGCAGAATACTTTGGCGATCAATCAGCTGGGAAAAGCGGATTCCGCGGATTTCGCAGTTCGCGGCTGGCGCATCGGGGACAACTCCCAGGGCATTTTCCATTTCAACTACCAAATTTGCAACTGGATGGCGCGCTCGCAGCAGAGCACGCTGGGAACACAAATCGACCAGCTGCCCGGCGGCACCGATCCCAGGACGGAACGCGGCTTCACAATGGATACCGTTACCCATTCGTTTTTTACAATGGTCCCGCCCAGCCTGTATGCGACGCATCCGGAGTATTTTCCATTGATCAACGGGCAGCGGATCAATCCCGATCCCAACGGAACCAATCCAAGCAGCACCTATTACCAGATTTGCCTGTCCAACTCGAACGTAAATGCACTCGTCTTGAATTATGTCAAAAACACGTTTGCCTCCCATCCCGAACTGACGGTGGCGGGAGTCTGCCAGAACGATGGCAACGGTGGCTGGTGCCAATGTGCGGAGTGCGTGGCCATGGATGGCGATCAGGCGGGAACCGGCAAATACTCCAACCGCATGATCGCGTTTGTAAACTCGATCGCCGCCGGAATCGCCCAGGAATACCCCGGCAAAAAGATCGGGACGCTCGCCTATCAGGATACGGTCTATCCTCCGACGATTTCGGCAGGCGCCAATGTGCAGGTCACCTTATGCACGAGCCGGAACTACATGAAATCGCTGACGGATTCCACGGATGCCACCAACAGCCTGATGATGAC
>RPOS01000266.1 GCA_003820635.1 Verrucomicrobiaceae bacterium
GCACCGGAGCCACCGCCAGCCCCTGCAGCTGGATCAGTCCGGCAGGAATGGGATTGGCATTTTCCCGGGAAAGACCACGTTGGCGCGGGCTGGTGCTTGGTGCCTGCCATCTTCCGACTTCCCGCTCATGCTCGACGGCTCGCTACTCCTGCTTGGCATTTCCGGCCCGGAACTCACACCGGAGGAAGCCGCCCTGTTCCGCAAACTCCAGCCCGCGGGATACATTCTTTTCACCCGCAACATCGTCAGCCCCGCGCAGGCCCGCAAGCTCACCGACGACCTCAGCGCCCTTTCCTTCGACCTGCCGATTCTCGCCATCGACCAGGAAGGCGGCCGGGTCACGCGGACGGCGGCCATCGCTCCCGCCGCTCCATCGGCGCCTGTGCTGGCCGCCCGCGCGGACTATGGCAAGATCGCCGACGCCGCAGTGCTCACCGCCGACCTGTTGCGGCTGCTCGGCATCAATCTCAACCTCGCGCCGGTGCTCGATCTCGATCACTTTCCGGAAACGCAGAACGCCCTGCGCGGCCGTTGCTGGGGACGCGATCCGCAACGCGTCATCGATTACGCCGGCCACTGGAATCGATGGCTGCGCAAACGCCACGTGGCCAGCTGCGCCAAGCATTTCCCCGCCGGCGGCCGTGCGCTCACGGATCCGCACCACGACCTGCCATCCTCATCCGCCGGCATCGGGGAACTGCTGCGCGAGGACGTGATTCCCTACACCGCGCTCATGCCGGAGCTCGACGCCATCATGCTGGCCCACGTCGAGTTTCCCAATATCGATCCGGATTTCCCCGCCTCGCTCTCGCCGCGCGTCATCCGCCGCTTCCTGCGCGACCAGCTCGGCTTCGACAACCACCTCGTTCTAACCGACGACCTCGACATGGGAGCCATCGCCAGCCGTTACGGCCGCGGCGAGGATGTGAAACTCGCCATCACAGCCGGCAACGACCTCGCCCTCATCTGCCACCGCGCCCTCGAGACCGCGGAAACCGCCGCCCGCGCCATCGCGGAACTGCCACACTGGATGACTGAGGAAGCGCACGACCGCATCGAGCGCTTCCGCCGGAAAAAACTCCATTCGCCACTCAAGTGGTCGGACCGGATGTGGGAGGAAACCTGCGCCGCACTGGCCAAGCTCGCCGATGAGTTTCCGGAGGCTGCGGAATCCTCCACCGAAAGTCCGGTAGCGGGGTATTGATGCGACATCTTGCCAGCCTGGAAATTGCCGTGTAGTTTGATGCCATGTCCGCGAAGCCTAAACCTGGAAGCCCGTTTGAGAACGATCCGTTGTTTCTCGAAGTCATGGCCGAGGCCTTGGCGATCCAAGATCGCTTCTCCGCTGAACCTATTTACGCCAAGACCGGCAAGGGGTATCTGAAAAGCGTGGGTGTGAGAGAACTCCAGGAGTTAAAAGAACAGCGGAAGGCTGCCTCGGAAAAAACGAGGCCATGACAGCGAGCACGCGTTGGCTTGAGCCGTTTTCGTGGGATTTTGTCGTCGCCCAAAACGAAATCCTCTGTCGCGAAAAATCAGCCCATCACGGCCCAACCTCCGACGGGCATGAAGTCGCCAAGGAATTCTGGGAAGAAGTGCGACAGAATGAAATGAATCTGCTCGATGCGATTGAAGCATGCCGGAAATGTCACAGGCTCGCTCCATTCACAAATTTCAACGGCAATACCTTTGCGGCGATCGCCAGAATTCTTGTGAAGAGACTCAACTTGGATTTTACACAGGAACATATCGCCCGCAGTCTGGCAGGCCACATCGTCGCCGGCGTGGCTAGCGAAGAAGAAGTCGCCGCTTTCCGGAAGTTCTGCGAGAGCCTTGGCTGAACCTATGACTTCCCCAGCACCCACGCGATATGGGGCGTGTAGAGGTCCGGTTCTAACAAGAACGAGTCATGCCCCTTGTCGGAGTGCACGGTGATGTGCATCACATCGACCTTGGCGGTTTCCAGATGTTTCACCAGCTCGGCCTGTTCCTCCGGATAGAAGCAGAAGTCCGAATCGATGGAAAACACCAGCCAGCGCTGGCCGGCGAGGCGCGCACGCTCGAAGAGGGCGGCGGGCGATTCCGCGTCGCCCTCGTGGGTGGCGTCGTAGCGGGACCACAGGTCGATGATGCGCAGGTAGGTGTTCGCATCGAAGCGTTTCACGAACTTTTTCCCCTGGTGGAGCATGTAGCTCTGGAACTGGTCGCGCACCCGATACCAGGCGAGCACGTCATTCGGTTGGACGACTTCCTGGCGGGCGCGTCGTTCGAAGGAGTCGAGATGGACGAAGGTCTTGTGGGAGATCATGCGGGCGAGCGCCAGGCCGTAGAGCGGCGGCGCGTTGTCATAATAATCGCCGCCGTTGAAATACGGGTCGTTTTCGATCGCGAGGATTTGCTCGAAGAGGATCAGCCGGTTGAGCACCGTGGTTTTGTAGCCGGAGCCGATGGCGATGACGTTGTGGACGCGGTCCGGGAAACGCGTGGCCAGCGTGAGTGCGATGAGGCCGCCCACCGACGGGCCGACCACGGCATGGAGGACATCGATTCCGAGATGGTCCAGCAGGCGGGCGAACACTTCCACCTGATCGGCCGCGGTCACGGCGGGAAAGGTGGAGCCCCAAGGTTTTCCGGTTTCCGGATTCACCGAGCAGGGGCCGGTGCTGCCGTAGCAGCCGCCGAGATAATTGCCGCAGATGATGAAATGCCTGTCGGTATCGAGTGCCTTGCCGGGGCCGATCATGTCCTCCCACCAACCGTTGTGGAGTTCCTCCTGCCAGAGCTCTACGACGCCCTCGATGGCGGTATTGTGGCCGGCCGCGTGATGGGAGCCGGAAAGCGCGTGGAAGAGCAGAATCGCGTTGGACTTGTCCGCGTTGAGCGTGCCCCAGGTCTCGTAAGCAATGCGGATGCCCGGCAACACGGCACCGTCACGCAGCCTCACCGGGTCTTCGGGGCTGCCGGTTTCAAAAAATCGGGTGACGGTGGCGGCGGGCATGGGCGCAGCCTAGCGGGCAGCCGGCCTGAGCGCAATCCCGCTGAAAAATTTCCAGCTTCGGCGGTGCGGGCGAATCCGCTTCCAAAACAATGGCCAAACAAATTTTTGACAAGCGCGCGTCCGGCCGCTACACAGCCCGCCCCGCGCCGGATTGCCAAATGCGCCGCCGCTTATTTCAAACCACAACGCCTTTTCCGTCATCATGGCCAAGAAGACCACCCTCAAAGCAGCACCCCGCGCCCGCACCGGGTCCGGCCGCCTCAACCAAATGCGCCGTGAAGGCTGGCTCCCCTCCGTGATCTACGGCCGCGGTGCCGAAAACAAGAACCTCAAGGTGGACGCCAAGTCCTTCAAGGAAGTCATCGCCCACAGCAGCTCGGAAAACATCATCGTCAATCTGGAAGTGGAGGGCGAAGGCACCCGTCTGGCATTCCTGCAGGCCATCCAGCACGACCCGATCTCCGGCGCGGCCCTGCATGCCGACTTCCTCGCCATCGACAGCAGCACGGAAATCACCGCCCACATCCCCGCCCACCTCAACGGTGAAGCCCCGGGCGTCAAGGCTGGCGGCGTGATCGAGCAATACGTCCACGCGCTCGAAATCACCTGCCTGCCCGACGACCTGCCGGAAACCATCGAGATCGACATCAGCGGCCTCCAACTCGGCGACTCGCTCCACGTCGGTGAAATCAAATACCCCAAGGGTGTCAAACCGACCCATGCGGCGGACGTCGTCATCGTCCACATTGGCCGCGCCGGTTCCGGTGCCGACATCGAAGCCACCGCCGAAGCCACCCCGGCGGCCTGATCGCCAAGGCACAGCGCCTTTTCCAAGAACGCCCGGGCCGTGCAA
>RPOS01000267.1 GCA_003820635.1 Verrucomicrobiaceae bacterium
AGCCATGCGGCACGACCATGATGGAGTGGTCGTCGGCATACTGGCCGATCCGGTGCTGCTCGCTGAGTCCGCCGACTTTGGTCACGTCCGGTTGGATGTAATCAACAGCCCGTCGTTCGATCCAGGGAAGAAAACTTTGTCTGCGAGTCAGGCATTCGCAGCCGGCGATCTTGACCGGCGAATGGCGGGTCAACTCAACGAAACCATCCAGATCATCCGGGCGGAGCGGTTCCTCAAACCAGACCACTCCGTAGTCAGCAAGCATTTTTGCCTTGTCCAAGGCCCACTTGTAACCGTGAGGCCAATATGCGTCGGATCCACCGGCATCGACCATCAATTCGCAATCCTCGCCAATCGCCTCGCGAGCGGCGCGCACAATCGCCTCATCCGTCTTCGCATCCCGACGGCCGAAAGGTCCCCAACCGATCTTGAACGCGCGGAAGCCGCGGCCGTGCGCTGCCTGAAGCTTGGCAGCCATCTTTTCCGGCTCCTCCATCAACATCGAAGCATACGGCTTGACCCGGTCGCGAAACCGGCCGCCCAGCAAGCGCCAGATCGGCTGGCCCGTGACTTTTCCGAGGATGTCCCACAGCGCCATGTCGATGCCGCTGATCGTGTGCGTGACACTGCCGCCGCGGCCCTGCCAAAAGGTGTTCTGGTGCAACATCTCGGCGGTGACCAGCGGATCAATCGCGCTTGCCCCTTCGTAAAAAGGTCGCAGCAGTTGAAGCGAGGCTTCCACCAGCGGCGCCGAGGTGTAAACGCTGCCGAGACTCGCGATGCCGCTGTTGGTGACCACCTCGACCAGCGTCCGCGTTTGTTCCCTTGAGCCGAAGCGCGCCGGCCAATCGGTGTAGGGAATGCCGTAAAGTGGAATTGCCCGGATACTCTTGATGGTGTGTTCGTTTTTCATGTCGGTGTTTGTCAGAAATTGATTTCGCTCAAGATGCCCAGGGTGATCGTCATGCTCCAACTGCATTGCGCGCCGGCAGGCAGCAAACGGGGCATGTGATGCTTGCTGAGAAAATCGGTTTGGGCGTTGGTGGGTTCCAAAGCCGCCACATGTTGGAATCCCCGATAGGCTCCGCGGTTGATCCAAACACCCAAAAAAGGATTGGGCTCGGCCTCCCAGGAGATTTCGAAATACTCGCCATTGGCTTGGCTGGCAATGCGCGCCGAGCATGTTTGAAGTTTTCCGGTGAATCCTTTCACCGAGGCACACTCGTTTGCTCCGAGTTCAAATCGGTCGAGCTCGAAGCCGGCAAACGGCGACGGCCAGGCCCAGTCGGATTTTGGTGCGTTCTCGGGCACCCCGCGCGTCCCTTCAACCTGCAGGATCCGCACTTCCTCCGGCAATTCCAGGCGATCATCGGATTTGACCCGCATCATCGGGTGAAAGGCCCATAGGTAGGCTTCGGGCTGCTCGCCCTTGTTGTGAAGGAGATAATCCAGCTGCAACTGATTTCCGCGGATCGAGACCTGTCGGTTCAGCTCAAATGGGGACTGCCGGCACGTGACGGTCGTCGAAATGATCCCCCTCTCCCATGCCTGTTCGTCCAATTCCCACGGCACGCTCCAGACTTCGCCATGGCATGGCAGTCGGCGGCCTTGCCAATCGCAGGCCTCGATGCTCGGGAAGCACTCGTCGAATCCGACATTCGGGCTCTCGGCAAATGAGTCGCCGTAGTCGTTCGCGAAGAGCTGCATGCTCTCATCCGGATGCCAGCACCACTCGCGGCCGGTGCGGACGTTTTTCAAACTCACGATGCGTGCGCCCAGTTCCGGCACGATTTCCACCGACAAAAAGGCGTTGGAAAGCCGCCGCGCGGGAAAGCCGGAGCGGGTCACCCGGTTTCTTGAAAGTTCGTGCGTCACGAGAAATCAGAACTTGATGCTCAGCCCGCCGTCAATGGTGAGTGTGACACCCGTGCAATAGGTGTTGCGCGGATTGGCGAAGAACAGGATCGCCTCGGCAATCTCCTCCGACGTGCCCGGTCGGAGCAACGGGACGCGCGGGCGCTCCGGGTTCAGGAAAAACTGCTTGCACCACTCGCTTTCCAGCTCGTTCACGCCGGAGGCAAAACTCATCGGCGTGAGCACAAACCCAGGAGCCACGACATTGACCAAAATCCCATGCGCAGCCCATTCGCAGGCCAATTGCCGTGCAAGCTGGTTGATGGCGGCCTTGGCCATGCCGTAGGGCGTGCTGCCAGGCTCGGCCAGCTCGCCGAGAATCGAACTGACGATCACGATCCGTCCACCACGTCCGTCCCGGACCATTCGCTTCCCGGCTGCCCGGCAGGCGTTGACCGTCCCCCACAGGTTCACCTCGATCATTTTGCGCCACTGTTCGAGCGGATCGACCAGCGACTCAACCGCAAAGCTGACCGCCGCGTTGCTGACCAGCACATCCAGCGCGGGCATCGAATCGATAACCTCTTCCAACCGGGCGGCTTCGGTGACATCAGCCACCCGCACCGTGCATTTCGCCCCGATCATGGCGGCGGTCTCGTCCAACGTTTCGCGCGACCGGCCAGCCACCCACACATCGGCCCCCTCTTCGGCAAACCGCTGCGCCGTCGCCCGGCCAATACCGGTTCCACCACCAGTGATCAGAACTGTTTTTCCTGCAAGGATCATGATTCCTCATGATTCACTATTTACAGGAACTTGGAATAGCGTAACCTGCCTTACCCATGGCAATTCCTGCAAATGAACCACCGATGCAACTCGGCGGGCACCTCGAGAAATCCAGGCAGAACCTGCAGGCCTGGCTGCACTCGGCCAATTCCGGAACCACGACGTTTGCCGTCACCCGCTGGTGGCAGTCCTGCTGGAAATGGTGGGTGCTGGATGTCACGCGCTCAGACCAACCGCAGCGCATCAATGGTGGCGCGGAGTTCATCAGGAAGGCGGGAATGGTGGCCCTCTACCGTCCCAATCTGCGGTTTGAGGAATGGCAGAAAGAAGGTGGCTCGGCCCACGAATCATGGATCCTCTTTACGGCCAGCGGGCCGATGTTGCGTGCGCTGAATGCCCTCACCAACCCTCACGGCTACTGCCTCTTCGAAGATCCTGAATCGATCGCTCCCCAGCGCATCGGACAAATCAGCCGGGAGCTTTTTAGTCGGCAATCGGGCTTCGAGTGGCGCGCTCAGGCCGTCTTTCTCGACCTGCTGGCGGTGGTAGCCACGGCCAAACCCACCGCACCGCACCTGCACGTCATCCGCACCACCCAGGAAATTCCCGTAAAACCCGACCTCCAGTCCAAGGTGGAAAAACATATCCGCTCCCGCATCGCCGAGGTACTGACCGTGGAAGACCTTGCACGCCATGCCGGTCTCGGACTTTCCACCTTCGCCCACACCTACCGGAAACTTTCCGGTGAAACTCCTTATCAGACGATTGTCCGTCTGAAAATGGAAGCCGCCAAACGCCTGCTCCAGCAGGACGGCCTCTCCGTGAAGGAGACTGCCGCCCGGCTTGGCTTCTCAACCGAGTTTCAATTCTCCCGCTGTTTCAAGCGCATGGAAGGGCGCTCTCCCACCGCCCATGTGCGCGCCATGACGGAAAAAGGAGGAACCGGCCCGGTCGTATCGAACCAGGAAAAGTGACGGACCTTTCTCCAGTCTGGATCGCCTGATCTAATCCACTGGCCGCGGGCGGGCGGCGAAGTGGGTGCTGCCCGGGCACCACTCGGCGAGGATGCGGTAGCTGGCCAGCCCGGTGGCAGTCGACTGGGTCGCGGCGAGCAGGCTCCTCGCCAGCGATTGACCGAAGCGG
>RPOS01000268.1 GCA_003820635.1 Verrucomicrobiaceae bacterium
AACTTTGTCACCGAGCAGCGTGCGCGCGATCTTGTATCCGCCGGAGCCAGCGCCGTGAAAGTGTGCGTGGGGCCGGGTTCCATCTGCACCACGCGCGTCATCTCGGGCGTGGGCATGCCGCAGTTCACCGCCATCCGCAACGTGGCCGATGTCTGCCGCGAGAAGGGCGTGAAAGTCATCGCCGACGGCGGCATCCGCTACTCCGGTGATGTCGTCAAGGCGCTCGCCGCTGGAGCGGACCTTGTCATGCTCGGTTCCCTGCTCGCCGGCACGCGCGAGAGCCCGGGACAGACGGTGCATTTCCAGGGCCGCCGCTTCAAAACCTACCGCGGCATGGGATCGATCGGCGCGATGCAGAAGGGTGCCGGCGACCGCTACGGCCAGAACAGTTCCGGTAAACTCGTCGCTGAAGGCGTGGAAGGCCGCGTCCCCTACAAAGGCCCGCTCTCCGATGTCATCTTCCAACTCATGGGCGGCCTCAAATCGGGCATGGGCTACGTGGGCGCCTCCAATCTAACGGAACTCCGCGAGCGCGCGCAGTTCACCCGCATCACCGCCGGCGGCCTGCGCGAAAGCCACGTGCATGACATCGTCATCACCGAGGAGCCGACGAATTATCAACCGATCGGTTGATCTTACATTTCAGTTTTTCATCATCTCAGCCTTTCAGCTTTTACCTTCCAAATGCACGATTCCAACCACGTCGCCGTCATTGATTTCGGCTCCCAATACACGCAGCTCATCGTCCGCCGGGTGCGGGAGTTGGGATTCTTCGCGAAACTCTACGCCATCGAGGATTTTCCGGACATCGGAAGACCGGGAGCGATCATCCTCTCCGGCGGGCCGAAGAGCACCAGCGAAGCGGACGCGCCGGACCTCGATTTCGAGGCGCTGCAAGCCTTCAACGTGCCGGTGCTCGGCGTGTGCTACGGCATGCAGCTTCTCAATATCAAGTTCGGTGGCACGGTCCAGGCCAGCGACCGCCGCGAGTATGGTCCGGCCAATCTTTTCCCGGCGGAATGCAAGGGTCTTTACGAAGGCGTTTCCGCCTCGTCGCAGGTGTGGATGAGCCATTCGGACACGGTCAAGGTGCTGCCCGAGGGCGCACAGGTCATCGCCACCAACCAGCACGGCACTCCGGTTTCGCTGAAGTGGAACGAGCGCTTCTTCGGCATCCAGTTCCATCCGGAAGTGACCCACAGCCATGAGGGGCTTCGGATTCTCCACAACTTCCTGTTAGAAGCGGACGGACTGCTGCCGTTCCGCATCGATGACCTCAAGCGCGAGATCATCGACGGCATCCGCGAAAAGGTGCAGGGCAAGCAGATCGTCTGCGGTGTTTCCGGCGGCGTGGACAGCACGGTGCTCGCGGTCCTCCTTCATGAAGCCGGCGCCAATGTGCGCGCGATCTTCGTTGATCACGGACTGATGCGAAAAGACGAGGGCGAGGAAGTCCGCAACAACTTCCACCGCATGGGTGTGCCGATCGAGACGGTCGATTGCGCGGAGCGTTTCCTCACCGCGCTCGACGGCGTGGATGATCCCGAGAAGAAACGAGTGATCATCGGCAACCTGTTCATCGATGTGTTCTGGGATTCCGTCGGCGATGCCGAAATGCTCGCGCAAGGCACGCTCTATCCGGACGTGATCGAGAGTGCGTCCAACGCCAAATCGAAGGCATCCAAAATCAAGACCCACCACAACCGGGTGGACCGGATTCTCGAACTCCAGGCGCAGGGCAAGGTGCTGGAGCCTCTCGCGGAACTCTTCAAGGACGAGGTCCGCGCGCTCGGCGCTTCGTTGGGCATCCCGCATGACATCCTGCACCGTCATCCGTTTCCCGGTCCCGGTCTTGCCGTGCGCTGCCCCGGTGTGATCACGCCGGACCGTCTGCGCATCATCCGCGAGTGCGACGCCATCTTCATCGGCAAGCTCAAGGAGCACGGTTGGTATGACCGCGTGTGGCAGGCCTATGCCGGACTCATCCCGGTGAAAACCGTGGGCGTGAAAGGCGATGAACGCTCCTACGAATGGGCGATTTCGCTGCGCGCCGTGATTTCCGAGGACGCCATGACCGCCGACTGGGTGGACCTCCCCTATCAACTCCTGCGCGAAACGAGCCACCGCATCCTCAACGAGGTGAAAGGCATCAACCGCGTGCTTTACGATGTCTCCACCAAGCCGCCGGCGAGCATCGAGTGGGAGTGATTCGCAGGAGTCCGGGGGCGGACGGGGCAGGCGGTCACCGCTCGGGGATCGAATCGTATACTTGCGCCAGCGTGAGCACGGTGAAGGCGGTGACCAGCACCGGGTTGGATTCCATCCAGCGGCCGTTGGTGTTGACCCATGAGCCGTCCTCGCGCTGGGCGGCGAGGAGCTTGCTGCCGAGGTCGTTGCGCCAGTCTGCCTGGCCGCCGTCGTCGAGCTTGAGCATGCCGATGTTGGCGGCGCTGAGAGCCTTGGCCATGGTCTGATAGTAATAATACAATCCCTGCGCGCCCATGCCGGGGTTTTCATCAAGCGTGTAGTTCTTGCCGAGCCATTCCTTCACGGCGGTGACCCGCGGATCATCGGCGCTGAGCTTGGCATAGATCATGGAAAGCAGGCCGGCATAGGACATCGAGCCATAGGAACGCAGCGCGGTGCGGCCCTCGGGATTCTTTTCCTCGCCCGCCTTGGATTCGAAGGGGCTGTATGCGAAACCACCCTTGTTTTTCGGGTCGTTGGAAGCCCATTCCCGGTCGTTGGTTTCCTCCAGATTCTGGCAGCGGGACAAGAACTTGATGGCGGCTTCCCAATCGAGTTCCGGTTGTTCGCCGAAGTTGCCGTCCTCCACCACCTTGCGGGAAAGCGCGATAGCCTCGATGGCGAGATAGGTGTTGGAAAGATCCGTGTGTGTGTTGTTGGAGCCGTAGCCGATACCGCCTTTGTTCGCATCATCGGTGTCCCATTGGTTGTCGATGAGATGCTTGCGTGCCTTGACGACCGCCGGTTCGAAATCCTTGCGCCCGGCTGCCATCAGCGCGGTGACGGCGGTGGCGGTGTTGTAAACCGAGAGGCCGCGGTTGTAGATGCCGCCGTCTTCCTTTTGCTGGGCCAGCAGCCAGGTGTAGCCTTTTTCGATGTGCGCGGGAAACGGCGCGGAGCGGTCGAGATTGGGATCGCGCACGGCGGCGTTGAGGGCGAGCGCGGTGAAGGCTGGCAACTGCGCGTCATCCCAGAAACCGTCAGGATTCTGGCGGGACTTGAGCCAGTCGTTGCCGCGGGCGATGGACTGGCGGATTTCCTGGCGGATCGACTCGTAGTGGTTTGGGTTTTGCGGGGCGGCGATGGCGAGCGTGGAGCCTGCCAGGAGCAATGAGGTCAGAAGTTTCATGGTTTCGATGGAGAGGTTTTGGCCGCGTAGGGAGCGATGATGACGGTGACATTTGTTTCCACCTCCGGCACGCGTTTCGGAAACGGGATCCAGACCGTGTCGTCGCGGTTGTCCTCGCCGGGGTAATTGATCAGCGCGGAGGGTGCGATGAAGATGGCGGCGATGTCGCCTGAGGTTTCCGGCGAGTAGTGGCCGTCATAAACGAAGGAACCGCCATAAACCCACGGGCCCTGCGGCATGGCGGTGGTTTTTACGGCGTGCTGGATCCAGTCGTTGATGGGCAGGCGGCGGGTTTTCGCGCCATCGTTCCAT
>RPOS01000269.1 GCA_003820635.1 Verrucomicrobiaceae bacterium
AAGGCGCAGTCGAACACGGGCAGGTGCTCCGCCCGGAGCCCGCTTCTAACGGTTTTCCCGGTGTTCGGGTCGGTCACGTCCTCGATGGTGTCGTATTTCTCGATGTGGATGAGGATGGCGGCGATCTCATCCGGAGTGTAGCCAAGGCGCTTGAGAGCGGGCGGCACGGTGCGGTTGACGATCTTGAGCATGCCGCCGCCGGCGAGCAGTTTGTATTTCACCAGGGCGATGTCCGGCTCGATGCCGGTGGTGTCGCAGTCCATCAGGAAGCCGATGGTGCCGGTGGGCGCGAGCACGGAAACCTGGGCGTTGCGGTAGCCGTGGCGTTTTCCGAGGTCGAGCGCTTCGGTCCACGCGCTGCGGGCGGCGTCGATGATCGGGCTGCAATCGCCATGGCCCTCGAGCTTCTCCGCTTGTGTGCGGTGGCGCTCGATCACTTCCAGCATCGATGCCTCGTTGGAGGGTTCCGGCGGGTGGGTGACTTCTCCGTAGCGGGCATCCTGATAGGAAGGGAAGGGGCCTTTGGCGGTGGCGAGCTCGGCACTGACCTCGTAGGCGTGGCCGGTCATGAGCGCGGTGATGGCACCGGCGTAGGTGCGGCCTTCGTCGCTGTCGTAGCCGAGGCCGCGGCTCATGATGAGCGCGCCGAGATTGGCATAGCCGATGCCGAGCGTGCGGAAGGCATGGGAGTTTTCAGCAATCGGTTTGGTAGGGTAGCTGGCGCGGTCCACGAGGATTTCCTGGGCCACGATGAACAACCGGACGGCGGCCTTGAAACGATCTGCATCGAAGGAACCGTCGGCCTTCTGGAAGCGGACGAGGTTGAGCGAGGCGAGGTTGCAGGCGGTGTCGTTGAGGAAGAGATACTCGGAGCAGGGGTTGGTGGAGTTTTGGCGGCCGCTGCCCTTGCAGGTGTGCCAAGTGTGGATGGTGGAGTCGAACTGCATGCCGGGATCGCCGCAGGTCCAGGTGCCGAGCGCGATTTTGCGCAGCAACTCGCGGGCGTTTTTCTTTTCGCACGGCTCGCCATCGGTCACGCGGCGCGTCCACCACTCGGAGTTTTCGGTGGCGGCTTTCATGAACTCGTCGCTGGCCCTGACCGACAGGTTTTCGTTCTGGAACATCACCGAGCCGTAGGCGTCTCCGTTGTAACTGCCGTCATATCCCTGCTCGATGAGTGCCCAGGCTTTCTTTTCCTCGATGGTCTTGGCTTCGATGAAATCCTCAATGTCCGGGTGCCAGTCCTTGAGGGTGTTCATTTTCGCGGCGCGGCGGGTCTTGCCGCCGGATTTTACGGCGTTTGCCACCTGGTCGTAAATGCGCAGGAAGGACATGGGACCGGATGGGCGGCCGCCGCCGGAGAGTTTCTCGCGGGAGGAGCGCAGCGTGGAGAGGTCCGATCCGGTGCCGGAGCCGTATTTGAAGAGCATGGCCTCGGCCGCCGCCAGGCGCATGATGTCCTCCATGTTGTCCTTCACGCTCTGGATGAAGCAGGCGCTGGCCTGTGGATAGTGATATTGTCCAGCGGCGCGTTTGGCCTTGCCCGCCGCCTCATCCCAGTGCCAGCCACCCTCACCGCGGCCCTCGCCCACGCCGTATTGGTGGTGGAGGCCCACGTTGAACCAGACTGGCGAGTTGAAGGCACCGTGCTGGTGCAGGCTCAGCCAGGTGAGATCCTGATAGAAATTCTCCGCACTGGCTTCATTGGCGAAATATCCATCTTCCAGCCCCCAATCGCTGATGGTGCGGGTGACGCGGTGAATGAGCTGGCGCACCGAATGTTCGCGTCCGCCCTTGCGCGGGTCGGCGCCTTGTGTGGCATCGCCGTAGAAATACTTTGAGACGGCGATCTTGGTGGCCAACTCGCTCCAGGATTTCGGAACCTCGACGTTTTCCTGACGGAATAGTGCCTTGCCGCTGTCGTCAGTGATTTCGGCAGTGCGGTGGTCCCACTCGATCTCATCGAAGGGGGAGATCCCGGGCTTGGCGAAACGGGGCTCAAAGGTGAGGCCGGAGGTGCTTGGGGCGGGCGTGTTCATGCGGCGGACGGGGGCATCAAGGGTGGGGACGCTGGAGTTCATGGTTTTTAATGACGGGATTTGGAGAAAAAGGGGCGAGAACTTGGGGTTTTTGTTTGGAAATCAAGAGTTTGTGCTACATGTGGTGTAAAGGTGATTCATTCTCCTACTATGGGTAGTTTGATCCAAGCAAAAAATGCGGAGCGGGGCTGTAAGCCTGATACTTGTGGGAAAGATTTTTTCAACGGGCATCTGGTGGGGCCGGGACTCTGGGGTCATGCACGCAGATGATACCACTAAACAGCCTAAAGCTTGTGCCCGGAAATGGCCATGGCTTTCTCGCCGGGGGCTTGTCGCCAGTTGGCGAAGGGGGCAAGTGAGTTACCCATTGCATGGAATTTTCCAATCCTTCTCCTTGCCAACCCCAGACCGGGCGGTTAGCCAGTGACTCCGCCGCGCACAGCGCACGGTCCCGTGGTCCAATGGATAGGACGATGGCCTCCGAAGCCGTAGGTCCAGGTTCGATTCCTGGCGGGACCACCAATCCGAAAGCAGCTGATAATCAGCGATTTGCCATCGATTGAAGGCTTCTCATGGCGTGCCGCCCAAATGTGGGGCTTCAGGGTATTCCATTGTGTTCCCGAGCGTGAAGGCAATGCGCCGGAAAACCGATGATTGGCTTTGCGTTAGGCTTGGCGGATACAATCCGCCGCTACGGTCACTTGCTCACGTTGAAGCGGAATTCGATCACATCGCCGTCCTTGACGACGTATTCCTTGCCTTCGATTCGCAGCTTGCCGGCTTCTTTGGCGGCGTTTTTCGAGCCGAGCGCGACGAGGTCGTCGTAGTGGACGACTTCCGCGGCGATGAAGCCGCGTTCAAAATCGGTGTGGATCACGCCGGCGGCGGCGGGGGCCTTGTCGCCCTCGTGGATGGTCCAGGCGCGGGTTTCCTGCACGCCGGTGGTGAGGTAGGTGCGCAATCCTAACAGGTGATAGACGGCGCGGATCAGCGCGGAAACACCGGAGTCTGTGACGCCCATGTCTTTCAGAAACTCGGCGGCTTCCTCGTGCGAAAGTTCGCTGAGCTCCTCCTCGATCCTGGCAGAAATGACGACGGCTTCCGAGCCGCTGTGTTCGGCGGCAAACTTGCGGACTTTGGCCACCTGCGGATGTGAGTCCGGGTTTTCGGTGGCGGCGGCGAGTTCGTCCTCGCTCACGTTGCAGGCGTAGATGGTGCGCTTGGAGGAAAGCAGGAAGAAGTCCTTCACGATGATCGCGTCCTCATCGCTGAACGGGATGGTGAGAGCCGGTTTGCCCTGATCGAGGTGCGGCATGATGATGTCGATGAGCTCGACTTCCTTCTTCGCCTCCTTGTCGCCGCCCTTGGCTTTCTTTTCGCGCGAAGACCGGCGTTTTTCGAGCGAGGCCATGTCGGCGAGAATCAGCTCGGAGTTGATGATCTCGATGTCGCGGATCGGATCGACGGTGCCGAGTTCGTGGATGATATCGTCGTTTTCAAAACAACGGACCACTTGGACGATGGCGTCGGTTTCGCGGATGTTGGCGAGGAACTGGTTGCCAAGGCCCGCGCCTTCGGAGGCGCCTTTCACCAGTCCCGCGATGTCCACGAACTCGATGGCGGTGGGCACGAGCTTCT